>PBTH01000046.1 GCA_002726495.1 Methanobacteriota archaeon
CAGGTGCGGCTGGAGCCGCTGGCGCTGCTGGCATTGGTGGCGCTGGTGCCGCTGGCGCTGCAGGTGCTGGCGCGGGCGGGGCTGCTGGGGGGGCTGGGGGTTGCATATCTATTCCTCCTTGTTTCAATTACCCCAACGACGTATATGTGGGATTAGTTCCCTTAATTCCTCGTTGGAGTATGAGCGGTTTGAACTTACAAGTTCAACCAGGCGTGGTTCCCGCACCATATGCATTACTTCGGCGGGAGATTTGCGAGCGAATTCATCGCGCGTCAAATCATTGAATTGGCGTACTTTGGAGAGCAAAGCCTCCCGAGTACGCCGTTGGTATTGGGATGGGTCCAATTTTGTTGGACGCTCCCTGAATCGCGTCAAGTCAAAGACGTGACGCCAGTTTTCCTTTTCTGGGACAACCATGATGGCGATCGCCAAAAGAGCGAAGAGGTTGAGGATGATAAGCCACTTGAGCACGCCGTCGCTGGTAAGCAAAACAATGGCGCCAATCGCTTCAGTAAATGGCATTGAGAGTGTGCTTGAAACGTGACGGCTTTCATCAAAAACAATATTGAATTCGGAATATGCACGAGTCACTTGAGTTGTAATATCCGTGTTATCGAATTCCATCATGTCCTCAATGAGGGCGGTGAAGAACATGGAGTTGCCATTCCAAGTCGTATCTCCAAGTCCGGAATTAAGACCTTGAGAGTCGGTATCCCAGCACATGTGGCCGAAGTCAAGGTAGAGTTGTGAGTCGCACTGCTGCTTTCCAGTAGCTGTAGCGATTTCCTTGTCCCACAGGTGATTAGCGAGTACGGAGTGATCGGAAACAAAAACGATGCTTCCTGTAACATCAACTTCTCCGTAGTTGTTGTTGGTTTTCTCATCCAAAACCGTCTGACCTGGGTAATTGATGCGGATGATGAGGCCTGTTTCTCCTTCACCAAGCGTTGGGTTGTTCTCGCCTTTACCCAAATCAATTTGAGCAGAAGTAGATGCTTGTGCGAGAACATGGATCTCTCGGTCCGTATCAGCCTGGTCATCAAGCACTTGAATAGCGGTGGGTCGATGGAACAAAACAGGTATGCGGCAATTCTGGACTGTACGAGATGAAACATCTTGTGTTGAGCATGGAATGTACTTTTCATCGCCCATTGAATCAACTCCACGAGTAACGGATGAAACCGCCCAGAGTTTCTTTGTATCTGGGCTGACACGCTCATCGTTGTCTGTGGTTACTTCGTAGTAACGGCCAGTTGAGGGGTCGTCCCGAACAGGTGCATCAAAGTACTTGACACCGAATTCTTCAGCCACAAGTTGGGCGTTTGTTGAGTTGGAAGCAAGGATGACTTTTCCTCCACGTTCGGTGACGAAGTCATAGATTGCTGCTGCTTCTGCAGCATCAAAGGGCTTCTCCGGTGCTGCGATGACAAGAAGTGTTCGATGAGGTTCCTGCCAATCGTTGACAAGCATTGGGGTTGACATGGTATTTGCAATGTTGAACTTGGAGGTCTCCAAGTTTTCTCTCATTACGGTGAGTTGTTGGTCCGAAAACTCATCGTCGTTTTGGTAGGGAGAAAATACAGTTGTTTTCCCTGCTGAAACCACAGCGATTACGAGCGTGGAAAGAGCGACGGAAACAATCAATCCAACCATGAGCCATGCTTCAAGACTCATACCGGATTTTTCTGCTTCAGCCATCTTCTTCACCCAATCCATGTGACGCGCAACGCCATATACACATCTCGGAACTTCGCTCCACTCATAATGATTGCTCAAGGGTGCTCAAGAGAAAAGTGACAATGTCTGGAAATCAATGAGAAGAATAACTTGGCAAAAGGCCGTGAATTAACCGAAAAATTACATTTTTAGGTGATTCAAAAAATTGAAACACATTAAGAGTGTCGTCGTGCAACGAAAGCCGTTGTTAGAAGAATCACGAAGAATATTTCAATCAGCGAAAATGAAGGCATCGATTCAGAGCCAGTGGATGTTGTCTCTGAATCATCGTCTTGATCGTTATCAGAAACGGTAGAATCGTCAGCGCTTGGAGCAACGACATTGACATTCATGGTCGAGGAACGTGTCATTTCATCTCCTTCGGATAGAACCGATATTGAAACCTCACAGGTTCGTTCTTGATGGCTGCTGGTCGCCTCAAGGCGTAATGTGAAGGATTTCTTGCCATTGCCATCTTTGTCGGTAACCCCTACAACCACATTCTCTAAGGATTCCAATCCAGTAACTGACAAATGGGGGCAGCTACGGATGGTCGCATCAGCGGATACGATTGCATCGTTGTTATTGCCGAGGTTGCTCACCATCAAGGTGAATTCAACCCAGGAGCCCGAAAACAGTGTGTCGGAAGGAAGTTGAACCTCGGGGACAAGTTTGTACAAGCGTGGCGTGCTGATATCACCCTCAATTTCATTCTCGCCAACTGGAGTCCCTCCAACAATTTCTTCTCCTTTTATTGTTAGTTGAATGGAACCGTTTGGCGCAAATGCTCGTACCGTCTCTGCATCTGCCCCGGTGATGGTAATGGTTACTGACTCATTGGTTGAACCGCTCACAGATACAGAATCAGGGCCATCAAAAATGAACGGCCCGTCCTCATCGTAATCATAGGTCAAGTCAACATTGAGCTCATTTGAACGGTCATTGTTGATGAAAAAGACAAGTTCCCCCGACAGGTCCCAGTCATCCTCAAGTTCAACGAGATACGTCGAATCCATGTCTGTTTCCCACCCCATTTCCCACGAAGGCGGCCCCAGATCTTGACCCGAGACAAACGGAACGCATGTGGTCATGAGAAATGCCAAGATGAACAAGAGTACTTTTCGCATAAGTTCAGTTCTCCTTCATGATTCCTTTAAGCGCCCTTTTGGTCAACGTGTTTACCATAGATCTACGATAACGAGGAGGTAATGCTGTGTTATTGACAGGTTTGACTGACTTTTGGATACTGATTGACATTGATTTGATATCAATACTGCCGTCATTTGACTCAAGATGTTGCCTTATCTGTTCGGAGTGCTCTTTGGGAATTGACTCAAGGGCTGTACTTGCAATTTGAAGTGTTTCGGATTGACCTGGAATCCACGAGGCTGCGATGCCTGCTTCGGGAAAATCCCAAGACTCCCGGACTCGAAGTTTTTGATAACACCCCTCACGTTGCGAAGCGTCCTCGGGGAGGATCACCTTCAATAGAAATTCTCCTTCCTCAAGGATGTTCTTTTTCATTCCATCCAGTTGGTAAAACGAGGGCAATTCAATCGTACGCTCTCCATTTGGCCCAACGATAAGAACCGAGGCATTGAGGACCATAAAATTCGGAGCAAGGTCTCCTTGGTAGGTTGCAACACAAAGCGTGTTCTGATTGGGGATCACGCGGCAGTCTGCACCAGTTCCACAATCTGCTTTGTGGCACCAATCTATAGAACGACGCCAGTCTTCCGATTGGTTGTACCAGAAACAGCGAGTGTCAAGACACAGATTACCACCGACAGTAGCGCTTTTCCGAATAAGAGACGAAGCTACTTTCGAGGCTGCCTCTCGCAGCAACGAATGGACGATTTCTGAAGAACTCAGCGTGTCAAGCGTCACCATGCATCCAATCTCGTTGGCAGAAAGTGTGAACGCATCGGGTATGCCTGCAAGCGAGATGACATGCGGCTTGGGATTGATACGCCATTTGTAATTTGGAAGAACGTCTGTTCCCCCAGCAACCCAATCAAAGGCTTGACCTTGCTCGAGCAAAGAGCCGGCAAGTTCACACGCCTCAGCCACGCTTTTTGGGTGATGGAGTTCAAATGGAGGCATCAACATCAAGCATCATCCTCCATATGTCTTTGTTCTTTTTTGAGCCAGGCTCTTCCAGCGAATCCAAGTTCTGCTAACTGTTCAGGAAGCGGTTCGTCAGCCTCCCTCCATCCTTCTACTTGCTCACTAAGCGGTATATTCGGGTCAAATCCAAACAAAACACCGTTTACATAAGCAGAGGTATCTTCACTTCGCTGACGGAGACGGTCCCGAACTTCGTGCTCCTTTGCACGCTCAACCAATCCCTTTTGCAAGGGCCCATGAGTGAGCGTTGGAGGGGTGAGGTCCAGTGGGTCATCAACCCCTGTTTTCTTGAGATGTTTTTGGATTCCTTTGTAGACGACATCGGGTGTAAGGGGTAGGTCACGCATACGAACACCTGTTGCGTCATACACGGCGTTAACTACAGCAGGCAGAATTGGCAACAGAGGACCTTCCCCTGCTTCCTTTGCACCAAACGGCCCTTCTGGGTCGCTTGATTCAACGATAATCGGTTCGACATGGGGCATTTCATGCACAGATGGAATCTTGTATTCCAACAAGTTTGCATTTTGTAAATGACCTGTGCGTCCATAGACCATTTTCTCGGACAAAACTTGACCCAACCCCATGTGGCATGAGCCGATGATCTGTCCACGAACCGCCAATGGGTTGAGCGCTTTTCCACAATCGTGTGCAGCCCAAACATTGGTGCATGAAACCTTGCCAGTTTCAACATCCACATCAACTTCAGCAACATATGCAGAGAACGAATAAGCAGGTGCAAGTCCTGCTGCCGCACCTTTGTGGACACCTCCCATTGGGGGAGACCTGTATGCCCCTCGAGCGATGAGGGCGCCGGTGTCTTCCTGCGCCTTGTGCAATGCTTGCAAGTATGAAACTCCTATTGCGGGGTCGTGCTTGTAGTAGATGCGGCGGTCATTGAGGACCAAAACATTGGGATGGTATCCCAACATCTCCCAAGCTGCCTTGAGCAGTTGGTCTCGGATACCAATCGCTGCACGAATGGCTGCATTCGCATTCATGAAGGTCACACGACTTGAATAAGAGCCCAAATCCACCGGACTTGTATCACTTTCATGGCTCCGCACATGTATCATTTCAACGGGCAGAGCCAGTACTTCGGCGACGACTTGAGCGACGGCTGTTGTCGACCCTTGCCCGATGTCAGCAGCACCTGTATGAACCGTCACCCCTCCGTCCATATCAACCTGGATGTGTACGGTTGCATGAGGGAAATTCTTCGGATCCCAATGAATGGGAAGGCCCGACCCCGAAATAAAGAAGCCACAACCGATTCCTATACCTTTTCCGAGAGGGAGTTGTCTGAATTTATTGTCCCAATCCGAGCCTTCTCTAACTCGAGTAAGTGCTTCACGCATTCCATTTGAGGTGATGCGGAAACCGCTGATGGTACGACTGTGAGGGGGAAGAAGATTTGCTAATCGAAGGTCAATTGGGTCAACAGCCATTTGTTCAGCCATTTCATCCAATCCGACTTCAACTGCGCACCGAGTGTTGACTGCACCGTGACCTCTCATAGCCCCAGACGCCGGTTTATTGGTCCAAACACGAGCCCCAGTATAATGGAATGAACCCAATTCGTATGGAGCGGTAGCCAGCACGCCGTTGTAATAGGATGTCACGTGACCAAACGATGCGAATCCACCACCATCAATGAGGGCGTCAATATCAAATCCAGAGATGCGCCCTTCCTCATCGGCTGTCATCTTAACATCAATATGAGAAGGATGTCGCCCCCTGTTGATCCAGTACACTTCTTCTCGGTCAAAGGTAATCCGAATAGGACGTCCTGCTTTACGAGCAAGAATTGCAGCACACATCTCGTGCGGGAATGGGTCGGATTTTCCTCCAAACCCACCGCCAACAAAAGTACGGACGACATTGATTTGGTGCATTGGTACATCAAGAACGGTCGATAGAGCCCGATGGGTGTAATGAGGTACTTGTTGGGGCGTGTACAACTGTAACCTGCCGTTAGGGTCCCAATGTGCGACAACTGCATGAGGTTCGGTGAAGCCATGATGAACGCCAGCCATGGTCCATGAACCATGAGAAGAGGCATGTGGGGTCTTGACCAAGGAACGGTCTCCGAATTCTTGGAACACCCGCTTCTGAACGTTGGTTCGGGCCAAGTGGTATTTTCCACGCCAGTGAATGGGCTCATCGTGGTCTTCAAGACCCTTTTTCGGGTCAAAAACTGGTTCAAGGAGCTCCCATTCAATATCGAATAACGAAAGGGCCTGAATCGCTGTGGCTTCGTCAACGGCTGCGACGCAAGCAACCAAATCGCCGACGTGGCGTACCTTTTCTACAGCCATAGCATGTTCGTCTTTTGTTACCGGAAGTACTCCGAAACGGTTTGGGGCGTCTTCCCCTGTTGCAACTGCGAGAACACCAGGTAGTGCTTCAACACGAGATGTATCAATTGATTTTATGCGAGCATAATGATGGGGTGAGCGAAGAATTTTACCGATAGCTTCTCCCTTGAGGCGGACATCGTCACCGTACCATGCTTGGCCCGTAACTTTTGCATTGGAATCAACCAAAGCCATTGGTTTACCTACGGCAGTTCCTGTTCGGTCACGGTCGTGGATGTGGTCGCCTGCCGGCTTTGGTTCACGGCCACCTACGGTTTCAGGGATGAAATCCAAATCTCGAGGGCGCATTTCTGGCTCAGAACCCCCGGAGCCTGGAGGAGGGAAGGCTTGCTTACCAGCCACACGCTTTCCATCACGCCGTTGGCCACCTTTATTGGACCCAGGCTGTTGATGGTAACTCCCCATAACAATCACTTCGCATGCCCAGGAGGCATCGTTGGGTCTTCAGGCCCAGATGGATGGGGGTCAGGATGAGGGTCGCTTGCAGGAGCAACGGATTCGCCATCTCCACGATGTAGCACCGCTGCTTCCTCAATTGAATCTATGATCTGTTGATAACCAGTGCATCGGCAAAGGTTTCCTTCTATGGCTTCAGCAATTTCATCCCTGGTCGGATTGTCATTGTGATTGAGTAAAGCCTGTGATGCTATCAAAAAACCGGGTGTGCAGAAACCACATTGGGAGCCTCCATGAAGCGCAAAGCATGTCTGAATTGGTGCAAGATGAGCTCCTTCTGACAAACCCTCAACGGTGAGAATTTCTGTGTCTTTCACCTGTCCTGCGAGTGTTAAGCAGGACAATTTTGGAACACCGTCAATCATAACAGTACAACACCCACAGGTGCCGAGGTCACAGCCTCGTTTGACACCAAGCGTGCCTACTTTGTCACGAAGAACATCCAGAAGAACAGCATTTGACGGAGCGAGGACTTCAACTGGGTTTCCGTTAACGACTCCAGACCAGCGTTCGCTTGATGCGGGCGGAGTCATGGCGATATGTTCTTCTCCAACCATGTTCGTCCCTGCCTTGCCGTTAGCGTCACACTCTTTGATAATTCGGGGTATTATCTCTCAAAAAAACCCCAACCCTACTCATTCGGGTTTGGTTTCATCCATCAAAATTGCCTCTATGTCCTCATCGGGTATTGTGGCCCACTGGATTCGTTCAACTTCGATGGCCTCTTCTGATTTGTTAAGGCCAAACATGACCAAAGGAACCAGAACAATTCCGAGAATCATTCCTGCGAAACCTACCAAAACAGTGCTGCCAGAGAACATTGATTCGCTTTCTTCAGCTACCCCATCTTTGCTAACATCCATCAACATAATGTCGGCCGTGATGATTGGGGTTGAGGAAAAATTCGTTTCGCCAGCCTCCATTATACCCCGAATGGAGATGGTGTGGTTTCCTTGAAGTTCAACACCGGGGAGATGCTCAATTTCATGAACGATATCAATGACCTCTAATTCAATATTTTTCGTATGCTCGTATGAATGAATGTTCGTCCAGTCATCAAGCAAATGGTTGCTTCGCCACTGAATGGTTTCGACGCCCTCTGTGATGGTAAACTCTAGTGAGTCCCCGTCAAACATGTGGACGCGATTGTCCATTCCTGAAGGAGTTGTCATGTTGAGAGTCACCGTGTTGTCAAAGGTATAATCCTGCTGTGCCGCTTCCATTACAGCATCAAGGGCACGAACTTCTCCGTGACCGTAAACGTTGTTTTGGCGGTTCTTTGGAATAAGATCGTCAGCGCATGGTTCGTTGGCAGCCATGTAATGACATTGCCTGTAGGTTGAGGTTTCTTGCATGATGTTGCGAATGTCAAACGGTGAAAGGTCGGGGTTCGCTTGGTACATCAATGCTGCAACACCCGCTGCGCCCGGAGTTGCCATCGATGTCCCCGACATGTCCGTGTATTGATCACCGGTGTTGAAAGCGACGGACATCACGCTTGAACCAACATATGCAATGTTTGGCTTAACGCGCCCTTCTTCAGTCGGGCCTTGGCTTGAGTAGATTGCAATGGCTGAATTCTTATCCAAAGCACCGACTGTAATCACATCTTCAGCGGAACCCGGCGTACCAATTTGAGCCGATACACCGTTATTTCCTGCTGCGATGAACAATGCGATTCCGGAACGTACCATTGTATTCGCGTATCGGTTGACACTGTCCTCTTCGGACGAAGTCCACTCAATCGCTCCTGGGCCACCCAGGCTCATCGATGCAGCACGAATGTTGAATTGGTAGCGGTTGTCAACGGTCCATTCCATGCCTCTCATGACGGTTGCAAAAGACCCTGAGCCACCTGCGTCAAGGACCTTTACTCCAACGAGGTTCGCCTGAGGTGCCATTCCGATGTGCTCGTAATTTGGAGCACCTGTACCTGCAGTTGTACCCGCACAGTGGGAGCCGTGTCCTTGGTCGTCGTAGGGGAAAACCTCAGTGCCGTTGGTGAGGTCTGGATTGTTAACAGGGTCAAAGAAACCAATCACCTTTGGGTCGTTGGTGGAATTATCATCATCCAAATCATCCAAACTTGCGTGAGCTCCGTCAATTCCGGTATCGATGATGGCTACAGTCACGCCGGAGCCATCGTAGCCAGTCTCTTGCCATGCTAGGTCAACACCGTGCAAGACTGCTGCATCGCCGTTTTGAACGGTCAAAATTCCATCCAGTTCAATCATGATGACGCCGGGGATATTGAGGGTTTCACGAACCAAGTCAACATGAACTCTACCTGCGAGGGCGTCAATATGCTTCAACAACCATTGATGCTCGTATCCGACTTCACGCTCAAGCAATTCAATGTCCTGCAAGGTAGGTGTTCGGTCAAAGTCGATGATCAGGGGGAGCGTGTTATCCTCATCAAGGAACACGGGATTGTCCTTGTGAAATTCAACCATGTCTCCAATGGAATTCTTGTTTTTGTCCACTGTGGTTTCAATCCACCAACCTTCTTCTTCAACATTTGAATCTGATTCAATTTGGATTGGCGTTGCAAGTGCCAGAGTCGGAAGCAACATCAAGGTCAGGCAAAATGCGCTGAGGAGTTTTTTGATTAGCAAAGTCTCACCAGTTAATTCCAAGCAGGTGGTGTTTTTGAACCCATTGGGGACCTGTGAAGCATCCGCTGGACCTGTTCACGGCAACAACTGGAATCTTAACAAACCAATATTTTACCCTCAATGGCGGGTGAAACATTAAGTCCTATTGTAATTGAAAAGGAGCGATTGACATGGCAGCACCCCGTAGACAAAACCAAGGCGCACCAAAGCGAAGACCGACCCCCACACCTCAGCCGTTAGGGCAAACAGCATCCCCTTACCAAGGGTCACTTTCTACCCAAGGTGCACCAATTTCGGCGCCGATACTCACCGTTGGTCCAAATGCTGCAAAGCAAAGTCAAGACCTGTTTATGATGAAACTATCACAGGTCGTCATGATGGGGATTGGATTCCTCGCAATATGGGGTGGAATCTTCAGTGTCGCCTTTGATGAAGAAGCCACGAACGAGAACTTCCTTGTCCTGTTCATAGGTGGACTGGCTTCCTTTTTGGTCGCAATAGCCATCATTGAATTGCAAAGTAAAAAGAACAACTACAGGCTGTATGACATTCACAATTATTTCCTTGGAATCGCCTTCTTCTTCTCCACAATTGGAGTCCTTTGGGGAACCCGATACATGATGGGCGTGATGACCGGAACCTTTGGATTGGACTGGTTTATGGAAAACCCTGACAATTATACAACGACCGACTGGTCACCTAACGCAAACGGCATCTATGCACAACTGGCAACCTGCTTGCTTCTCACTTTCGGCCATTATCGATTGCTCCAGCGATATTCAGGCGATACAGGATTTGGATGGGGTGTTGCGACCTACGCACCAATGGCCATCCTTCTCGCTGGCGTTGGCCCATGGATTCGATGGTCTGGCAACGTAGTGAGTTACGAACTTGGCATCAGCATCATCGTTATTTCTCTCGTTTCCATGGAAATGGCCCTACGATCAAACAAAGCACTCAATTTCGGAGTTGTTGCATTCGCATCAGGCCTCGTTCCACTTGTCTACGAATTTCTTAATGATGTCCCTGATGAAAGCAAGGGTGGGGCGCTATCCCTCATGGTGTTCATCATCGCCTTACAAGGCTATTATGCTGCGCGTAGTGACCTCAGAAAAGAGGTCATGGAACGTGCCTCGCTGTTCCTTGTCGGCCAAGTTGTCTTTGCAATCTTACTGATGAGAGATGCAGACTTCAACCTCATTCTTGGCCCATTCCGTGCGAGTGAGTATGCATCGCTTTCATCCTACGTCTCACTCCCTGTCGCTCTATGGTGTACGGTGCTGCTCGCATATTTCCCAGCAGTATTACAACAACGCGTCCCATGGATGCCGATTGGTCTCGCAGTCAGCCTTGTAGCACTTCCAAACGACACCTCAACGATTCCGTGGGCACTCAGCATTATTATGATCCCTTACATGCTCTTCATTTCCAAGATTGCCCGTGAGTGGGTCGTCAATGTTACCGTTTTGGCCTTTGGAATTTCATACCTCCTCACTGATTTTGGTGGAATCATAGAAGAATTAACTCCCAAGGAGACCTTCGGTGGCACAATTCTGCATATCATCCTCCCCATCTTCATTGTAGTTATTTCTGAAATGGGCCGTCGACAAGGAAAGATCAGCACTGCAATCTCTCTAGGATTGCTCGGAGCAGTGGTATGTTCACGAGCTATTCTTGACCCAGAATGGTTCATGCCATGGCTCTTCATCGGATACATGTTTTACCTCAATATTGACATCAAGCAAAAGAGTGATCCAAATGAATTCAAAGACCGCAAGGAACTCACCTTGTCTGCTGGATTTACATCGGTGATCGTATTAGCATTGGGAGTGTTTGACAAAATCAAACTGCCCGATCATGAATTCGTCAATCGTCTATCACCAGACGGGCTTGAACCTCAATTCTTGATCTTAGGGGTCGCCCTCTATTCACTCTCAAGAGTCATTGCAAATTACGAGTTTGATATCGGTTCAATAGGAGCCTGGTTGGACCATGGACACCAAAACGCCCCTCTTTATGATATTGAAACAAACTCGTGGATTGCTCAAACTCAAGAAGAAGAAAAGACATTGGAATCCGTCCTTGAGCGAGCATGGACTCCACTTGCACGGATCTCATTGCTTTGTTCCCTACTCCTGCTCACCTTGACCGTCATTTCAGTTGATGCCTATGTGACAAAACCTCAATGGATTCTTCTTATTGCAATTCCAATCGGAATCTTGGTCAACGAAATCATATCCATGAAAACAATCAACTCAACAACAAGAGCCACTGGAATCGGCCTGCTAGTTGCCATTGCATTCCCAATTTCTGTTCAATTGCAAGATGTGGCTTACAATTTGGTTGGGAACGGCGATCTGTTTGTTGCTGGAGTCCTTCTCGATCTGCTTCTCGTTTCTGCACCGCTAATCGTCAACGGAATCATATCAAAACGTGGGGTAGACAGAGATAGCTTGAATTTCTTTGCTGATGCTACTGCCTATGTATTCCTACTCATTCTTGCATCACTTGATTCTTCAGGAGGATTGTTGTTTATCCCACTGTTTGCCCTCGTAGCATACAAAACGATACAACACCGGCATTATGGAGCAGCATTGTTTGCTCCATTAGCAGTGTGGTTCATGGATGACCTTTGGTTCACCAGAGTCGGAGTCACGAATCGGATTCTTGAGGGCTTGCCAAGTGATATTGAGAACTATCTAAGAGATTCTCACAGTGGCCCATTCGCGGCTCTAGGAGGGCTACTTGTCGCGGCTCACATGGCCTGCATGCTCTTTGCAATGTACCGTGAAGAACAACGTGAACCAGGGTACCAAGAAGTGCTGGCAACATTATGGCTTGGCCTCGCCTTCTTATCGGTCCTACCCGATGGATTTTGGATTCCAACCATCATTACCTACACCATCATGATGTACCTTTGGTACACAGAAAACAGCACGGCATTGCCTTACATGTTGGGAATCTTGTTCTTTTCACTCTTCATTGGATTTGAAAACAGCAACACCTTTTCAAGCATCAGCAGCGATGATGCTTGGGCCTGGAGTGGACTTGTTGTCGGGTTGAATGGTGTAGGATTTGCGCTCATGCATCGAGCAAACATCTTGTTCAAGAGCGACCCTGATGACGACGATGCTCAGAGAACTCAAGAGGCTACATCACTCTTGAGTCAGCAAATTGCCAGCATTGGGTTCCTCATCAGCTACGACATTTTCTACGGAATCGGTCCGTTAATTGGACTTATGATGATTGGTTATTCCGCCTTCAAGAAAGGACAGACAACAAGCCTCATGCTGTTCCCCCCATTGCTCTCTTTTGCAATCGTAAACATTCTCATGCAGGCCAATATTGGAGATTCTGATTTCCACAGCACCTTGGGTGGAGCTATTTTGGCAGCCCAGGGACTCATGTTTACGCTCTTGTCCAACAAGGATGATTTGGTTTATGATTGGGAGAATGTCACTTGGGACTCGGATGATAGTTTCTTCGAATTCATGGACAGAATCGGAATATCAGGTGTGGCTTATACCGTTGTTGGCCTGTTCCTTACCTTTGACGCCATCGACCTTGACTCCTTTGCCTACCTTGCTATAACGGTCTATCTTGTCATTCTTGGAATCCAAGGATTCAGTGAGGAAAACGACGCTCGATGGCGCCGGGGCATCGGTGGATACGGTTCAGTCTTCACCGCATTCTTGCTCACAACCACAATCAGCAACGACTTGTTCCGTGGAATCACCGTTGTCCTTATGGGAATTCTCGCTCTTGGATTCGGATTCCTTTTCATGCAGCGAACCAATACTGAGAACATCTACGAGGATCCGATGACATCTCCTGAAGTTCCCGCTGCGCCAAGTTTGCCAACTGCCAATGTTGAGCCAATGATAGAGGAACAGGAAGAAGAAGTGGAAACCGTAGAAGAGGAAATCACTGCGTCACAGGAAACGGATGAGATCGAGGAGGAGATGGTTGATGAAGTTGAAGAAGAAGTGATGGCCGAGGAAGCTGTGCCCGTTGAACAGACTCAACATTCCGGACTTTTGATGACAGAAGATGGATTTGCTGTACGCTTGCCTCCTGATTCAGTTAACAACATCATCAATTCTCTAAAGCAAACACCACATGAAGGTTATTTGCCAGTTGTTGGTTTCTCCCCAAGTGGACAAATCGTGTTGAACTTTGAATCAGAATCCAACGGCGCTTGAGAATTCAGCCCAAGAAAAGCAATGAATCAGACCCACCCACGACCAATCATGAGCGGAACCTCTCAACGAATGGTTTGGATTGATCTTGAGATGACGGGTCTTGACCTTGAACGGGAATCAATAATTGAAATCGCAACCGTGATTACAGACAGTGAATTGAACCTTCTCGCAACTGGCCCCAATCTCGCCATCAAAGTCTCGCAAGATCTTCTTGATGGAATGGACGATTGGAACACACGCCATCATCATGGTAGCGGCTTGGTTCAACGTATTCACGATGAAGGCATGGAGTTGCTTGATGCACAGAAAGCGACCGTGGAATTTCTCAAAAAATGGATTGAGCCAGGAACTGCTCCCCTGTGCGGCAATAGCGTATGGAATGACCGCCAATTCCTTGCGAAAGAGATGCCCGAGGTCTTGGAACTTCTCCATTACCGAATGGTCGATGTTTCAACCATCAAAGAACTCGCTCGCCGATGGTACCCTGATGTACCGTTTTATGTCAAAAAAGGGGCACATCTCGCCCTTGATGACATATTGGAATCCATCGAAGAATTGAAACATTTCAGAAAAGAACTGTTCGTTCGTCAATCTTGACGCCAACTTGGTTGGCTTGGGTCTTTCTTCTTGAATGACGACATGATTTGAGCGACGACTGCTACAGCAATTTCTTCTGGGGATTCAGCTCCGATGTTCAGTCCAATTGGACAAATGACCTGGTCCAACAAACGTTCAGAATGCCCTTGAGACTCACATTCCTTACGAAACGCCTGCCATTTGGACCGGCTTCCAATGACTCCGATTCTTGGAGCGTTTTCACCGTCAAGCAATACATCATCTTGATTGAACATGTTCAACAGACCAAGCAGTCGGTGCTGGTCCTCGCTCCAATCATGGCCAAGAAGCAAGATATCAGAAAATCGGTTCATACTGGCGGGGGATTCATTGGCGAAGAGGCCATCAATACCAGCGGATGTTCTTTGAACTGCATTTGGATAAACATCGACTGAGGCAAACTCTGGACGTGTGTCGTGAACCGAGTAGGACCACCCAACTTGGTCAAGAAGTGTTGAAAGCGCCTGTCCGCAATGTCCACCGCCCATGATGAAAATGTGGGGCATAGGAATCATCACCTCGAGCGAGAGGGTGACACGCCCTCCGCACAATGAATCAAGAGGCTGTACTTCATAGCCCTTCGCCCCCTTGTTTAAACCATAAGTAATGACCTCGGCAGCGGGTGACGATGTTTCCTTGAGCAAGGTTCTGCATCGGTCTAGAATCTTATGCTCAAGTCCTGCTCCACCGACGGTGCCTTCCCATTGGCCATCAGGAGAAGACATGGCCAATCGGGCTCCAGTTTTTCCCGGCACACTTCCCGATGTATTGAGGACCGTAACAAGAACAACCTTGCGTTGTTCGTGCAATTGGGCCAAAGCCCATTGGAGGACACGAGCCGTCATGTTTGCCCCTCTCGGCCGGCCCTCATATCCCTTGTCCTTCTGTAAAATAAGACCGAAGTTCCGGCCCTTGTTGATTTAATTTGAGAAGGTCATCGGGCGTGTCAATGTTTAGATGAAGCCAAGGTGCATCAACTGGCAGTTCCTCAAAAGAGAGTATGTCTCGCAGCGGAGTATCACTTGGAGCAGCTAGAATTCGTTTAATGTCAGAGTCCTGGACAGCCACAGGATGCCCTCGTTGACCGTTGTGAACTGGACAGACCGAACGCTTGTGGAGCAACAACTGTTTCACAAGATTTGTATTCCATCCCGGCCGGTCTACGGGAGCCATTACCAAGCGTTGGGGGAGTGTTCCAATGTCAGTGTGAAGGGAAGAAATACCGTTCTGAAGGCTACCTGTTCTGCCCAATTCGGGATGAGGATTGATACTGACGTTCACACCGGGAACTGCAAGAAGGATGTCCACGGACAGTTCTGAACGGGTCACGACGACGATTGGATCGCACCCTGCATTGGCCAAATGTTCGTACGCCCATCCAACCAATGTCTTTCCTTCAAACTCCACCAGTGCTTTTGGTTTCCCAAGCCTGCTGCTCGCACCTGCTGCAAGAATTACTGCTGGAACAGCACGAGCCATGGTCGTTCGAAGCGCTGCCTGCAAAAGTGCTTTTCCTTTTTCCTTCAAATACAGTAGGAGTCACGAACGGTCATGGAGTTGTGGAAAACGCCCAGCAGATGGTCAGCCAAGAAACTGGCAGCTCATCAACGGGGACTTGATTTTCTAAAATCAATATGTGATTCTTCTGAATTTATGGAATTAAAAACGCTCCCTAATGGTCTACCTCATGTTCGCGTCAAAGGTACTTCAAGGCGGTGGTATTCTCTTCAAGCATATCCTGAAGAAACGCTCATTGAAGATGAAGATGGCATCACGCAGCCCGGTTTATATTGGAATTTTGATGTGCGAGGAGCACCTCGGAAAACTGACCTTTTGTTGCTCAATAATTATTCAGTTCGATTGTGCATCCATCCAGAACGACGTAGTAGAAAACTACCGATTGGAGACCAACTTGCAACCTTGGCAATGGGGTTGAGAGACGACCGTCGAACTGCCGTTCGTATTGGTTTACTTGCGCAATTTGTAATTGCACCCAGAGATGCCCTGATCGAAGTGTACAAGTTCACCGATGAAGGTGCTATGTTTAGCGATGAGGTGTTTCCGGAATACGAACCAATTGGAATCAATGAATTCATCGGTAACTTTGATGATGAGACGAGGGAAATTTCAGATTCATTTGCCTTGGATGAACAGGCAGAAGCCAATTCATACGAGCACATCGCATTCCAAGAATGGTTTGATGAAAAGGAAGAGGAGGTGTCTCTTGATGAGGCCGTACCTTGGCATCATGATGAGCGAGAAATATGGGATCTGGAAGAAATGCTTCTAAGAAATTTGGATTGATCACATGTCTTTGGTGATTTCACGACCAATAATCATCCGCTGAACCTGTGATGACCCTTCATAAATTTGCATCACTTTGGCGCCTCGCATCAAACGAGCAACGGGGTATTCCTCCGAATAACCGTATCCTCCGTAAACTTGGACCGCATTCGTGGTCACTTCCATTGCCATGTCTGCAGCAAATCGCTTTGCATGGGCTGCGGATTCGGTATTCCGAATACCGTTGTCAAATTCAGACGCGGACTTCCAGGTCAACATACGTGCAGCCTCGAGGCTTGTTTTCATGTCAGCGAGCATAAATTGGATGGCTTGATGTTGATGCAAGGGGCGACCAAAGGTTTGACGTTCGTTTGAATAATTCAGCGCATGTTCGTAGGCTGCTCGTGCCAAACCCGTTGCGTGAGCTGCGATGTTCGGGCGGCTCATGTCAAAGGCCTTCATGGCGTTCATCCATCCTCCGGATTCCGAATCACCAATGAGATGACTCGCTGGGATTCTGACATTGTCAAATGAAAGTGAACGAGTATCGGAACATCGCTGTCCCATATTGGTCTCTTTTTTACCCAAAGAGAACCCGGGAGTATCTTTCTCTACAATGAAGCCAGACATACCCTTGTAGCCAGCATCCGGGTCTGTTTTTGCTAGAACAAAGAAAAAATCGGCGTAACCTGCACCAGTAATCCACATCTTCGTTCCATTCAGAACATATTCATCCCCATCGCGAATTGCTGTCGTCTTCAGAGCCGCAACATCGGAACCAGCACCCGGTTCTGTGATTGCATAGGAAGCAAGTGCGCCTTCCTCGGTTACTTTACGCAACCAGATGTTTTTTTGTTCCTCTGTCGCACCAGTAATGATCGGAGCACAGGCAAGAGCGGTCGCGTATGCTGCAGTAGCAAAACCTGGATCTCCCCATGCCAATTCTTCATTCACCAACACTTCCTCAAGCGAACCCAAGCCTGCGCCGCCATAAGCCTCAGGAATGTGGAGATTCAACAACCCCATTTCATGAGCTTGACGAATGGCATCGATTGGATAAATGGATTCTTCATCCCAGTGTTCTGCATTTGGACGAATTTCATCAACCGCGAACTCATGTGCGAGTTCCTTGAGCATCGTTTGCATCTCATCGAGTTGAAAGTCGACCATGATTCTCCCACGGGTCGCCCCCTTATGGCGCTTAGGATTCATTGGGAGGAAATGCGTCTTCAAAGAACAAGGAGACCCTGCCTTTGTGCAACAAGCAGCCCTAAGAAGACGGCATACAATCCAATCAATACGACGCCTTCCCATCGTTTGAATTCATATTGTGTTCGCATCATGCTCAAGGCAACAATAGTCCCGATGATGGTAGCAGGTATAATGAGATACATGGCCAAGGGATACCCGTCTGCAGTTAATGACAAAGGATGTATCATTGCAGCAAGCCCTACAGAGAGCAGTGGGTCGGTGATATTTGACCCGATGAGCGCCCCAATGGCAACCCCTTCACTTCGTTTTGCTGCCATGAACGCAATGGTAAGTTCAGGAAGAGAAGTTCCTAATCCGGAAACTGTAGTTCCGACCACAGCATGAGGGACATTCAATTCATAAGCCATTTCGCTTGCAACTTCCACAAGATGATGCGCTGCAAAAAGAGCCAAAAGAAGACCGAGGATGACCATCGCGATATAGGACGCTGTTGTCCAATTTGAGGTGCGTTCTATGATGTTGTTTTCGGACAACTCTTCTCTTAGAATTTCTTCACGGTTTGATAACAACCAGTAAATGTAAACTGCATACAAAAGAACCAAAATCAATCCTTCTATGCTACTCAAGGAACCTCCTGTTATCAAAAAGCCGGTAAGCAATAAGATTGAACCAAGCATGATGACGCCGTCTCGCTTAAGCCATGATGGGCGGATTTTAACGCCTCGGAACGTTACGACAAAGCCCAATATGAATGTGATTTGTACGAGAATAGAGCCGTAAATACCTCCCAAAGCGAAATCAGCAAATTGGGCATCTGCTCCTCTAAACCGAAGGTCTGCGGCAGAGGTCGTGGTGACAAGAATCTCAGGGAGGGAAGTTCCGATTGAAACAATCGTTAGACCAATGACAACTTCCGGAAGGCCTGCTCGGTAAGCCAAACCCTTCGCTCCTTCAATAAAAAAATCAGCCGATTTAATGAGCAAGGCCATAGCCAAAACGAGAAGCCCCAATGACATGGGTACGCTCTCTAAGTTTGCTTCTTCAATTCCTGTATGAATAGCGAGGAGGCCAAGAAACAATGCTCCGTTGATGAGAAGAGTGTTATTGAGGACCAATTGGGCAATCCCCATCTCCCTCGATTCACCCCCCATGGAGTTCCCATGGTCATTCACCTCTTGACCATTCGCATGGATGAACACATAAAATATGGTCAAAATGATTTCAACATGCCTCCAACTCGCAAAGGGCATGCCTCGGCTTTTTTTCTCCGAATTTCTCGGCACGGCATTGATGGTCGGCCTTGGGTGTGGAAGTGTTTACTATGGCGCTAGCCATGAGTGGATCTCATTCACCTTTGCGGCGGCTGTAACGCTTGCTATACTTCTTTTTGGAAACATAAGCGGGGCTCATATTAACCCGGCTGTCTCAATTGCGTTTTGGAGAGAAGGGCGTCTTGACAATCGCCAACTTCTTTCCTACATCTGCGCCCAATTAACCGGAGCATTGGCTGCAGCAATCGTGCTCGGTGGAGCAGGACCCACTGCCGTAGACCCGGAGGTCACTCTACTGCAAGCGTTCACGATTGAGGTTACTATCACGATGATTCTAATGTTTAGCATCCTGTTCATCCTCCGTAGCGAACCTTCTGTTCCAATACTCGCCTTATGGGTCGGAGCCACCGTCGGAATCCTTGCATACTTCGCAGGTTTAGCAACAGGTGCAAGCATGAACCCTGCACGCACCTTTGGTCCAAATGTTGTATCTGGAATGTGGGCAAGCCTTCTCTTTTACAGTACTTCTACAGTACTGGGGGCTTGGATTGCATGCGACCTCAATCGTCTAACAACTCGGAAAAATTAACCGAATTAAGATTGGGCAGAGGTGCGAATCATTTCAACCACATATTCCACAGAAGGAATGGTATGGTTTTCCAACGGCGGTGAAAACGGAACCGGTGTGTCAAGGGCACCGATGACGCAAGGTGCAGACTCAAGTTCATAGAAGCACTCTTCCATTATCCGAGATTGAATCGTATGACCTAAACCACCCGACCATTGCCCCTCTTGAAGAATAACCAATCGGTTTGTTCGTTGTACTGATTCAATACAGGTGGCGTGGTCAAAGGGAAGAAGTGTTCGTAAGTCAACGATTTCAACTTCGATTTCCTCTTTTGAAAGGACCTCTGCGGCCTGTAGAGCAATATGGACCATGGCGCCCCAAGTGATGAGCGTCACATCACGGCCACCCCTTACCACATGAGCTTGCCCAATGGTCAAATCATCCCCAGATTCAATACGCTGCTTAACCGATTCAGTATCCACATTCTGATTAATATTCATGCCCCATCCAGTCATTCCACCGCGCAATCCATACAATCCGATATGTTCCAGCATCAATACAGGATCTGGAAGATGAGAAGCCTCAACCAGTAGATCGTATGCATCTTGAGGCGTACCGGGAGCGAGTACAATGAGGCCTGGATCATTTGCAAACCAAGACTCGATCATATTGGCATGGAATGGACCTGAACGGGTTCGTGCTCCAAGTGGAATGCGAACGGTCATGGGGCAATCTACCCCCCATCTCCAACGCAGCATTGATGCATTGTTGATGAGAGCATTGAAGCCCAATGCTGCGAATCCTCCGAATTGGATTTCCACCATCGGCCTCATTCCCGAAAGTGCTGCACCTACTCCTGTATGGACAATGACTGCTTCGCAAAGTGGCATATCGACCAACTTGTCTTCATGCCCTGCATTTTTCAAAGCCATGTTCATTCCAAATGCTCCAGCAACTTCCATGTCTTCTCCAATAAATACGCAATCTTCTCCGAAGGTTGTTGCAATATCTGCCATGGCTTGTTGAATAGCACGAGCATAGGTCCAGCCACCTTTTTCAGCATAAATCAACTGAGTTTCGCCAATTTCAAGTGGTGATTTTACTGGTACTTGTCGACTCTTGCCAGCAAAGCGGTCAAGGTGATCCTGGTGTGAATCTGCATCGTGGATGGACGTAACGCCTTTTGTGACGGTCTCCGGTTGAGGCCATTCCATTTCATCGAGAAGGTTTCGTGCTTCGTCAACCGCATCTTGTTCCTCCGATTCCATGGCTTCAAGTTCCTCTTCTCCAATCCCCAAATCAAGGAGAAGATTGCGATGGTTTGGAATTGGATCTTTTGCTTCCCAATATGAAAGCAATTCACGGTCAACATAGCCAGGAGGTGTACCGCTTGGATTGCCGAGATAGAGATCGTCGTGGTGATGGGCATGACCGCATCCTCGCATGGTTTCAACATGAATGAGCGTCGGCCCACCGCCCGCAAGAGAGAATTCACGAGCAACCGCCGTTGAAGCGTGCCATGCAGCAGGGTCAGAGCCATCGATGGTCCATGAAGGGAAGCCCATTGCCTGTGCCTTGTCCGCCCACAATTCAACACCAGATTGTTTGGCAGGCGGAGTATCCAGTGCGATCTGATTGTTTTGAAGGATGTAAGTGATCGGTAATCCGCGTGCACCTGCAAGATTCATGGCCTCCCAAAATTCACCGCTGGATGAAGAACCCTCTCCAATGCATGCGACATGAAACCGCTCAAGGCCTTGGCGCCAGGCTGCAAAAGCCATTCCAGTCATGGTGACGCTGGCGATTGGAAGCGGTGCTGTGGGGGGAAGCACTCCTACGTGCCATGCTCCAACATGCAAGTCTCGTCCACCGGCACCCTCCCAGCCTCCATTTTGGTTGGAGTCTGCTTTGCCAAGGTTTGCTGCCATCACGTCGAGTGGAGTGTCACCCATAGCAAGACCGAGCCCAATATCACGAATCATTGGAGCGACCAAATCTCCGTCGTATCCATCTCCTGGGCGGGCAGAGCGCGGAGCATCCGTTTGCCGATTGAGTGCTGTGGCTACGGCAACAACGCCTTCCTGCCATGTAGAACGGAACCCTTTGCCGCCAAAGCTTCCACCATCAGGGGTCTCAACTCCTTCGTTATACAATTCCTTGAGTGAAGTGTCAAGATAACGGGTCCGGGTCATGTATCGCTGCCATTCCATTCGATGTTCTACCGTGATAGCCATGTAATGTGCAAGACGACGCAACATCAACCGCATGTCGATAAGAAAATATTGGCGACGTCGCTCAAGCATCAGATTCATGCTTCTCCTGGGAATCACTTCTCGCTCAAGTTCGTCATTGAGCGAAGAGGTGATTTGAGTTTTCATTCCACGTTCCAGTCCTTTCAAAAAACGATCCGAAAAAATGTGCCATGACGGGCCTTCGAACTGTTTTGGTTCGTTGCTTACCATATGGTCCCAAACATTGGCAACAAGGAAAAGATGAGCGTCATGTTGCTGGGCAACGAACGATAGGACTTCAGAACGAGCTGCGTCTTGAAGAAGAGGCTGAACAAAGTTGAGAGCCTCTTCTGGAGTCCAAACCGCTCCGAAAATTTTTGGTAGATCACCTTGAGACATAGCGCCACCTCAACCCTGCCAAGGAGTGTTTCGTTTCAATACTATGTTTGGAAATGTCTCAAGTCAAATCTCAAATGCTTAGGATTTCAACCGCCGCTGCATCTCTAAATCATAACATTCATGGAGTATTTCTCTGTTTCTTAGTGTGATAAACAGAGCAATCGATGCTGGAATTGCAAGGACACCAAGAGCCAACGCCCATGACTGGAAGATGTCAAACACAGGACCGACCAACAAGGGCCCTAGGATAGCTCCTGCTGCCCATGCTGTTCCAAATGCACCGAAAGCCAAACCAGGATTCCCTTCTCCCAATGCTTGATTGGTCGCTGTATCAATAATGGGTATCATTGGGATTTGTGCTGCTGCGATTGAAAATTGGAACGCTCCTAGAAGGATTATCATTCCAATAATGGCATGAGTGCCCGTATAAATCCAACCGACACATCCAACTCCAATAAGTGAAATAACTACCACGGACCATCCAAGGATCATGTATCGTGTTGGACCATTGCGGTCAACGAGTTTGCCCCAAATCAACGAGCCAAGGCCTTGCATGAGTACCATGACCAACAACACTCCTCCAATCTCTGCTGAACTAAGACCTAAAGTATCGTTCAAAAACAAAGGCACACCCGCCTCAAGAGCGCCTGTTGCAACGGTTGTTATGGCGAGCAAAATACCAACGCGGAGCAATACGGGGTCTGTGAAAAATACCTTGATTGATGCTGTCCCAAGTGACGGCTTCTGAGACCTTCCGATGATCCGACTTGCATAAGCCACAACAGGTACGACACAGAGTGTTGTGGCTGCAAGGAATCCGAAGGCTAACGCTTCTCCCCATGCAAAGAGAACACCTCCGAATACCGGGCCGAGCAAACCTCCAATTGCAGCAATACCCAGTAATTTCCCCGCCTGCTCTCCGAATTGAGTTGGCCATAATTGAGATGCAGCAGCGAGCCCTGCTGTCATGATGGTTGCGCCCGATGCCCCATGGAGCAAACGTGCAAAACAAAGTGCAAGGAAGGGATGTGGCAACCATTCATTTGTAGCCAAAAGGTAAATTCCGCTTGAAATTGTAAGTAAAATTAGACTTGCAAGGATGGTCGTTCCTGCTCCATAACGGTCAGTAATTCTACCCGAGAGGGGGCCCATTAGAAACATCGGAACTGCCCATAGTGAAACCAAAAGCGTTGCTTGGGTGGCATTGATATCGAACTGTGCTTGCCAGGAAGGAAGGATGGGGACGATGAAGGCATATCCTAAAAAGTTCACAAAAAAAGCAGATATCAAAGCCCAAAATGCGATGTTAAGACGTTGTTCTATAGAATCTTTCACTCTTCTTCCTCCGCCTGGGGTAAAGCTTCCAAAACATCCCCAGTAAGGGAAAGGGCGTCCTCAATTTGAGTCAAGAGTGTTAGGTCCGAGACCGCCCCTGGACGGTTGAGGAGTTTCAACAGTTCATGGACAACTTCAGTAGTCAACTGCGTCATAGCGAGCGTTTCTGGATCAATAAATGACTGTGCATCAGGAGTTAACAGCGAGATATAATCTGGCTCTTCTCCGAGGATTTCATCCATTTTACCCTCCACTTCGTTAGCGAGTTGACGCGCCTGCTTTTCAAGAATATCTTCCATGGAACCACCAATTCCATCTGCTGAGGACAGCGTCGGTTTCGCACCATCAGACAGCGTTTTACCCTTGCCAATTGTACGAAATGATGGACCCGCCGAGGAATCACTTTGAGGTTCCTCTGTATCTAAACCGCCAGAGCCAACAAGACGATTAAGTGAAAGGCGAATCATTGTTGTCAATTCTTCTGAAGAAAGAGATTGTTTCTCCTCATCCTCTTCATCCCCGCCCATCTCGGATTGGATCTCACGCACAAAATCATCGTCAATATTGCCCGCTTCAACCAATCTGCGCAACATCGGCAACGCCCATTGGCTGTCATTCATGGTCATTGATACATCAAAACGTTGACCCCCGATTCCTGCGCCCTGAGTCGAAACAACCTCGGCAGGAGGAGGCACAAATTGTTTGGAAGCGTGCCGTTGGAGTTGAGCGATGAGATGATTCATATCTACGGGCTTAGCGATGACTTCAGCTACTCCCGCCAAAGCGGCTGATGAAAGAAAATCAGGAGATGTGGAACGTGAAAGCACAATAATCCGCGTACTGTTTCTAAATTTAGGTTGCCCATTCATCCGTTGACATGCATCCAATGGATTTCCATTGGACCATTCACTTTCAATCAAAAGAACATCTGGAAACGCTGCTAATGCAGTTGCTTCAGTCTGCTTTAGCGTGGAGGTTCTTGTGATGTCAAAGCCTTGCCGTTCAAACGTATTTGCAAGGAGGTTCCTACGCCCTTCGTTTTCATCCGCGACAATGATTCTTGCGATCTGCTCCCCCTCCTCAAATTGAGGAAGTAACGCGTGCCTTTCAATATCTCCCTTTGAAAGTTAAATCCAGCCCGTATTATTGAGATTGTAACCTATCCTAAAAGGAAAAGCGAAACGACATGTAAAACATTGCAACATTTGATGAGAAAGGTTGGTCAATTGACGATTTCATCGGGTGCAGCAGCCTTCCATGCAATGATGCCTCCATCCAGATTGTAAACTCTTACAGCATTGAAACCTGCCTGCAACATACTCATTGCTGCAAGTTGTGAACGCATCCCACTTCTGCAGTATACGAGGATGTCTCTGTTTTCTGGAATCTGTTCAAGAACAGATAATACTTGATCGTGAGGAACTTGCAAATCGCATGAGGCTGCATGAGCTTCTGCATATTCCGTATCAGAGCGTACATCCAAAACAAAGGGTTTCCAACCGGTAGAACGTCGTTCCAATGCCTCACTGACTGAGATATGATTGAACATGCTTTGAGCATCGTGGGCTTCCTCTTTTTCAATGTCACCGTGGTTTGAATCGCTGTCAAGAGAACACCACTCGGATGAATCAAACATGGCGGAAGAGGACTCCAAATCGGTGATTTGCAGGCGCTCAGGGTCAACTCCAAAGGATAACGATGTGAATGACATTTTCATCGCATCGTAAATGAGCAAACTGCCTGCAAGAGCGACCTCAAGTTCCAACAGCATTTTGATGGCTTCAGTTGCTTGAAACAGACCAATAACACCTGGAAGAACACCAAACACGCCTGCTTCTTCACAACTCGGAACTGCGTTTGATGGAGGTGGGTCAGGAAACAAATCCCGATAAGATGGCCCACCTTTGTAACCGAAAACCGATACTTGACCCTCGAATTGAAAGACTGAACCGTAGACCCAAGGTGTCTTGTTCAACAAGCATACATCGTCAAGAAGATAGCGCGTCGGGATGTTATCGGTACCATCGATAACCAAATCCCAACCAAGTTCCAATAATTCCGTAGCGTTTCCCGGATTGAAACGGGTATTGAATACTGATACTTTTATTCCCGAATCAAGCGCATGGATCCGATCTCTCGCTGAATGAACCTTTGGAGTTCCAACGCTTTTTGTTGTATGCAAAATTTGACGTTGCAAATTTGATAGGTCAACAATGTCATCATCAACTAAACCAATATGGCCAACTCCAGCGGCGGCGAGATAAAGTGCTGCAGGAGAGCCTAAACCACCTGCTCCAATGATGAGAACACGGGCTCTGTCTAACTTCATTTGACCTTCTATGCCAACGGTTGGTAGGGAGAGGTGACGCGCATGCCGTTCAACGTCAACCATGACCCATCCAAAGGAGCCGCTTTGATGAATCCACCGCCCTCAATGGACATTGTCTTCGAGCCACTTTTCAACATCCATAGCGGCAGAGCAACCCATACCTGCAGCTGTTATTGCTTGCTTGTAACGGGTATCAACCACATCACCTGCTGCGAAGACACCAGGAACCGAAGTCATGGTGTATTCTTTGTTGATGATGTATCCATTTTCGTCGGTTTCAACTTGGCCGTCAAGGAATCCTGTAATCGGCTTGTGACCGATGGCGATAAAGGCGCCAGTGGCGTGAATCGTTTCTGTTGTTCCATCTTGAGTATTTTCTAAAATGGCTCCTGTTAGTCCTTTTTCATCCGAAAGCCATTCTTTGACTTGTCGGAATGTTCGGATCTCAATTTTATCGTGATTTGCAGCGCGTTCGTACATGATTGTTGATGCTTTGAAAACATCTCTACGGTGAATAAGAGTCACCTTGCTTGCGAAGCGGGTGAGGAACGTTGCCTCCTCACAAGCAGAATCGCCCCCTCCGATAACCATGACCTCCTCATCACGGAAAAAGGCTCCATCGCAGGTTGCACATGTGGAAATACCTCGGCCCTTTTGTGCCTCTTCGCCAGGGGCGTTGAGCCAAATTGATTCGGCGCCTGTACAGACAATAATTGAGTGAGTAAGGAATGTCTCACCTTCAACTTCAACCTTAAATGGGCGTTGAGATGTGTCAACGGAATCAACATTCCGATCTTGAACTTCCAAGCCAAATCGCTCAGCTTGTTCTCGAAGCTCCATCATCATCTCTGGACCTGCAATCCCCTTAGGATAACCCGGGAAGTTTTCAATGTCGCTGGTTAGCATAAGTTGGCCACCGGACATGTATCCTGCAAACATGAGAGGATTGAGCATGGCTCTTCCTGTGTACAATCCTGCGGTATATCCTGCCGGACCCGACCCGATAATGATGACATTGCGTACCTCAGACATGTGCTTCTCCAACTAAATTGTGGGGCAAGGGGGTGTTTGAAGGTTCTCCCCCTCCCTTGTCTTTGGGAACGGGGGATTTATTCGCCTAATGAGTAAAAATTGAAACGAAGGCTCAATGGATTTCAATACAATAATTCACCTAATTGTGAGGCTTTTAGAACATACTGAGTGGTCGTGTCTTTTGGACAACTCTTGCAAAAAGACTTGCCCTTTTTCTTGTATTTATCACAACACTTTGACTTGAATTCGGTCTTTTTGGAACGGCAGGAACCACTGCAACTGCTTCCACGTGTTTGTTCAACGATTTCCATTATACTCAAATTAGAGTTGAACATGTTTCCAATTTGCCAACCACAATAAGGACATGCAACCCATCCCAAATTCATTACTTGTCCGCATCCATTGCACAAACTCATCGTTCCACCAACGTGGTGTAGTTTAGGGCAACCTAAAATATTTAGGGTTCACGAAACTCTGCTGTCTCAAGACCGATACTAAATCGATATGTTCCGATAGAAGCTGTCCCTGACCCCCGAAGCAAATGAACACGATTGTAGAGGATTCCAGCGATTCCAGCAAATGCAAGTTGAGCCAATGCGAAAAAGATATTCCATGTCAAGGCAAAGATCAAACGGGGATATATCGGAGAATATGCATAAAGATTCAAACAGCCAAATACGATGAGGAACTGAGAAAGCATGTAGGGTTGAAGCGAAAATCCAGCATGCCGTATCGCAAACATCAATGCAACTGAAGCCACGATTAATGGACTTGCAATCATGAATGTCATCCACAGCGTAGACGGTTGTTCACCACCACCAAAATAACCACCTTGCACGATAACTGCGCCAGGATCGAGCTCTCGGGGGTGCGGGCAAATACCTTCAAAACAGGTTTGAATACCGTTTACTTGTCCCAGAAGCGTCCACCATAGCACCCAAATCACCCATGGGAGCACAGCGAGAGCAACAAGGGAGCGTGGATGTGAAACGCCGTCTGAAAATGAGTTCACATTTGATTTGAACTTCTCCAACAATTTTGGAATGCATGTAAGCAGCAACACGGTCGTAGTCGCTGCCCAAGCACCCCAGGCAACCATTGCATGCAACGACAATCCGCCAAGGAAGAGTAAAACCGAGGTTTTTGTTTCTTTTTGGTAGAAGAACATGCTTAGTGAGTATAAACTAACTATTGCGCCTAGAGCCAATAGTTGAAGCCAATATTCATCTGTAGATTTCAGTAACACCCCCAATACCAACCATGCAGTACAAACGGAAATACGACGTAAGTCAAGGTCCTCATACACTGACCACACAACCGTTATCCCAGTGATGACCACCAAGAATAACGTGAGAATTCCACCTCCCAAACTGAGAGAATTCATACCTACAAGATCGAGCATGAAATGCCGACCAAATAAACGACGATGAACCAAACTTAATGCGGCAACAAGCAACAACCAAACCACTGTTAGCGAAAGGTTGAACCTACGCTTCACGATACTGGTTACCAGAAAACCTGAGATCACAAAGTAAAACGGAATTAATGCATACCAAAGACGAAGAGAACCAACGGTTAACGCCCCAACTACGAGCATAAGATAAATTCCATGGGACTTAGAAGACCCGTTTATTGCATGTCCTGTCCAAGATGCGGTGGACCAAACCCCGACCCAGATCAGTAAAACGATAAGGATGGACTTGGAAAGTGAACCAAAGAGAAGCCATAAGAGAATGCTCAGACCAATCCACAGTCGCAACGAATGTATTGATTTTGATTCAATAAACGATGGTTTGCTATGACGCCCTAATGATGATGCTACAAGCCAAACTGCACTTGCTGCACCCAATGCCCTGGGTATCATTGCGGAAAACGAAAGATAAGCGTGACTGAGAACACAAAGGCTGATCGCTGCGACAAATGGAACAATAAATTTCAGTTCATCACGGCGCAATGGCCCTTTCGTTCGAACACCGTAATATGTTATTGAAAACAACAAGACGACAACCAAAATTGAAGCAATGATGTCAATGGCCCTCATATTGAATGAACCGTCTTCAAGTGACGACCAACGTGGCACTGCCTCATCTTCCAGCCCTTTGTCATCAGGTTGGAAAAATACATGACGCTGTGAAGCAGCTTTCCAATTCCATTCTTCAAGCGCCATGACATCTTCATTTGACATCGTGTGGATTCCTAATGGAATGTTGCCGCTCAGTTGAATCGGGTAATCAAGGCCGAGGGAAGCGACCATCAGGGCCGGAACATCGCGCTGTTGTGCACTCATTTCAATACCGCTTCGTATCGATGGGCCTGTGACCAATGCAACGACTTGCCGAGTGTCTTCCTCAGCCGAACCATGAGACCCTGTTGCAGTCATCCCGTGATCGGCGGTAACAACAACTGTCCAATCCTCAGGCACCCCCTCCAATAGAGAAACCACTTGATGGTCAATATGGACCATCTTCTCATAGTAAGGATCGGTTTCAATACCCCATTTGTGGCCGACCTTGTCGGGCCCAGAAAAATGTGCGGCGATGACATTGTGGGATGATGATTCCAACCACGAATCAAGTTGTATTGCCGTATCTGCATCTCCAAAATAATAATCTCCATGACCTTGAAAGGTATCTACAAATTCAATGTCCTCGTTTGAACTGTATAAATTCCCCATAACATAACTTCCAACCATCGCTACTGAATATCGTTCATCTGCTGCAGCAAGCGTCCATCCATCCTCGCCACCAGGATGTCCAAGGTTGAAATTCCTTAATCCGTCAATCGGAGCGTTTGGAACGCCCGTCATGAGTTCACTGATGCACGTAGCAGACAAGGTCAATGGGCCCGTCTCAATTCTTAGAGTGGCTGCTTCGGCACTCCATGTTTGAAGTTGAGGCATGAAATCAGAACTGAGCATGATGTCTTCTCCAACACCATCCAATATGATCATGAGAAAACCTTCAGAAGACACATCAACAGATTCTGGAAATGGTACTGTTCCTTCAGGTTGAGGGCCATCCAGTAAGACATATGGAGTTGTTATCACCAAGGGCAGAAGCATCAACAACAAAAGGGAAAAGACCCAGCGTGAGAATCCCTTCCCACCTAATTCGGTCCCTCGTTCTGATTCCAACTTTCGACGCTCCTAATGCCACATAACAGATGAACCAATCTACCCGTTCGTAAGGAGGGCAGACTCTAAAGTTTCGGGTAAGCGAAATTTCTATCGGCGTATGGACCAATTCTTTCGGCCCAAACCTTCGATAGCAACGCCCATCAAGGCTCCCCAAAAAACAGGCGATTCCAATGAGAGGAACATACCAGCAATCATTGCCATGAGGGCTAAAATCCAATGATGTATCCAAAAAGAACGGTTGCGGAAGTGTGGTTTGAATCGCTCAGTAATCCAACGCGTCAAAGCCAAAGAAAGAACAACACTGATTGAAAAATACGCGAACTCCATAGCCTGTACGATGAAGAGACGGTTTATTATCCATTGATGGCCAAAAGAATCGGAGAGCCTTGGAGTTGGAATGTTCCAAATTTCGGACGTCCTAAAATACATATAACTCCTGCTCATCCCCGTGGTTAAGGGGATACGAAATGCGTCATAGCCAAACCTCAATCTTACTAGTTACCTTAATGTTAGCCGCGTGCATACCAGGATGCCTTTTCACAAGTGATTCCTCAATGTCAAAATGTTCAGATGATGACAATTGTCTCAAAATTGCTTTTGAAGTAAAAGAAGAATACCGCAATACTGACGAAAATCCACAAAAACTTGCAGATAGACTCGGAGAATTGATGGGTCAAGAAGTTGAAATTTATCCTGTTTCAAGCCCCGCTGCAACGATAGAAGCCTTGCGGTTTGGCAATGCTGACATCGGTTTCCTCGACGGTGGAGCCGCATGGTTGAGTTGGAATGAATACGGCCTTCAAGTCGCAGCTGCTGAACAAAAGGCCGATGGCCGTGCCTACTATCATGCGGTCGCATGGGTTCACAAGGACTCCGATATGGCTCAAGCCAGCATGAGTGGAGATATCGATCAGGCACTCACACTCATGAAGGGTAAAATTTCATGCCACACCTCAGCGCTCGGCAGTTCGGGAATGCTGCTACCAATGGGTTATCTCATCAACAACAGCTACATGGAAGTCAAGGGCGATGAAAACGAAATTGACTCCCTCCACCAGACCGTTACATCTCACTTCTCTACTGACTCGAGTATCCCTGATAGCGGTACGCCCTATTATCGCTACATAGGGTCACTACGATGTCTTGCCGAGCACGCCCTTGGTGATGCTACAGACTACATCTCATTCGCCAAAGATCCTACAGTTCCTGATTATTGTGGTGACGAGCCGGAGGACTGGTGTTTTGAAGGCGACTTCGCATCCACTGAAGACTTCTATCCAATAGGAGGATACAAAGAAAATGGCGAAGTGAACACGCCATTTGGTAAGGCTCCAAGCCATCCTGTGATGTACAACCCTGATTTCTTCACGGCTGCTGAGGTTCAATCCTTGCGAGATGCATTCACTACGATGAGCAGCAACGACGATGATTTGGAAATTCTTGAAGATGTTCTCAGCACGCCAGGCATGACCATTATTGACACGGAATCACACCTTGGCAGCTACGGAGATGCAATTGGAGACGTACCCGGAATCACCGCTTACTTCAACAGTAAGATTTTGAAGACGAGTTCCTCATCCGGCGGAGATTCATCCATTTTGCCACAAGCTCTCCTGGTTTTGGGGGCAATTGGTGCTGTGTTCATCATCATTCGAACACGTACCTCCAAATCTGAACAGCTTAACATGCCGGAGCATGAAATACCCAAAGAAAACGAATAACTGGTGAATCGTGTGAGGGGCTGGGCCGTATTTGTTCTCACGATACTGTTGATGGCACCTCTTTCTGGATGCTTGAGCAATGATGAGGATGAACCGGATACCAATAATTTTGAATGGCCAGGCCAAGGTCAACCTGAATGTGAACCACTTGAAGTTGATGTATCCTGCAGAGAATACCTTACTGGCTTCACAACACCAGTAACATCGCTCCATCATCCAGTCAATGAAGAAGTGTGGTTTGCTGACCTTGACGGTCGCATTGTTTCATGGGATGGAGTGGATAAGCGACAAGTCGCAAATCTAACCGGATTGATCTCAAATTGCCATACTGAAGCTGGACTGCTTGGCTTCACGTTCACGGATGATTTTCAAACCAGTTCGGAAATATTGTTCACATTCATTGGCTCTGCTAACTGTGAAACAAAGGAGGTCACCAATTTGTTTCTTGCATCCGCAAAAGTTAGCAATGGCACCATTAGCATGGACGATGTAAATGTATTACGAGAAATCGAACAACCTTACAGAAACCACAACGGTGGCCATGTACATTCTCTAGGGAATCATTCCTATCTGTGGGGAATTGGCGATGGTGGCGGATCAAACGATCCGATGGATAACGGACAAAACGGCAGTAGCATGCTCGGAACCATTCAGCACTTCTGGTATAACGGAGGAAACATAAGCCCTCTACACAATACGAGCCAAACCGATGATGATTATGTTCTTCACAAGGGTTTGCGCAACCCTTGGAAATTTGACGTTGACCCACAACAACGCCTGTGGATTGCTGATGTGGGTCAGAATTGTTTTGAAGAAGTGAATATGGTTGATGTACTTGTCCCAACCAATTTCGGTTGGGCAGAACGAGAAGCAAACAGGGAATTTAGCAACCCCAACGATTGCTCCACGCCCCCGAGCAGCCCTCCGCAAGGGATGACAGACCCTATTCTTGTCTATGCTCATGAAGAAGGTCGATGCTCAATCACGGGTGGATTGTGGATGGATTGGGGACCCACTGAATGGCAGGATGGTTATCTGTACGGGGATTTCTGCACAGGAGAAATTTGGATAACTCAGCTAAATCAAGAAGGCGAATGGGAGCAAAAAGACCTCGTAAGCACTCAGAATTTCATCGTTGGTTTTGGACGGGGTCTCAACGATGAGTTGCTCGTTTTCACCTGGACTGGAACGATTTTTCACTTGAATCCTCATCAGGGATAAATTTGAGTTAGTAACGAATGAAGAATGCTGTGTTGTTATCGCTGACAAATCATTAAGAGGTACTGATTGACCATCAAAGCATGGGAAAGAGAGGGGTACTCCTCATCAACGTCGGAACCCCGGATGAACCTACGGTGAAATCGGTCCGAACTTATCTCAAGGAATTCCTCCTAGACCCGGATGTCATTGACATCCCTGCTCCACTCCGTCATCTCTTAGTCCGAGGAATAATTTTGAGGGTAAGGCCCAAGAAAATAGCACCATTATATCAAAAAATCTGGATGGAAGAGGGGTCACCGCTGCGCGTTTATTCAGATCGAATCACCTCGTCTCTTGATGATATGTTGGAAAACACAGAATTTGAGTTTGGAATGAGATACGGTAATCCTAGCATTCTTTCCGGCTTAGAGAAACTCCGTAACGCTGGAGTGGATGAACTCCTCCTATTGCCAATGTTCCCTCATTACGCACAAGCCACAACAGAATCCTCGTTGAAGCATGCCCATAAACAATTGAAAGCAATGGGCTGGAACCCTTCTCTATTGGAGATGAGCCACTTTGAAACCGAAAATGAATATACGATCCCGCTCGCCAACTCAATCCAGCCGCATCTCACACCAGATACCCATTTGCTCTTTTCCTATCACGGACTTCCTATTTCCCACGTTAAGCGAATTGATGGTTCAAAAAAGCATTGTCAAAAGGTAAAGGATTGCTGCTCGATAAAATGCGAGGCAAATCAAATGTGCTACGGTCATCATTGTATGGAAACGACATTGGCGGTTGTTGCTCAGCTCGGCCTTGACGAAGACCAATGGTCGTTAAGTTATCAAAGCCGAATAGGACCTGTAAAGTGGCTGGAACCATCAACAACAAACAAGATTGTAGAACTGGTGGACAGAGGGATCAAAAAACTCGCCATCGTAGCCCCTGCCTTCCTAGCAGATGGGCTTGAAACCCTTGAAGAGTTGGACATCGGAATTAGAGAACTTTTCTTGGAACATGGCGGGAAGGAGCTTACAGTGATTGGATGCTTGAACGATGACCCCGCTTGGATTGAAGGACTTGGCGCATTAATTGTGAAGACATTTGAATCGCTTCCTGTTTAGAAGAGCGCGGCAATTCGTTCGGCTTCAGCAATTACGTGAGTGATTGAAACCCCTGAAAATGCCCATCCTGCGCGAGTAAAACTGCTATCATGTTGAGATATTCGTTCCATGTGTCCGGGTGGATAGGATGGAATCTCACGGTCGCCAAGATGTTGAAAGATAACCGATTTGGATGAACCAAGAAGTTGATGTGCGCACTCTTTGACGAGTTGGTGGTTATCTTTCACACGAGAATGGGGAACCATCAATCGAAACAAACGGTGACCTTCGGGCGCTCGCTTAGAATGATGGATGTCACTCTCGTGAAGGATGCCACTGATGGGAAGATTTGTATCGGGAACGAGCGTCCCATACCCCACCTTCACATTAGATATGTCTTCCATTCTATAGCCGATTGCGAATATCGACAAAGATGTTGAAGGGGGACCTGATTCCATAGGAACCGTCCAGACAACAGATGAGAGGGGGACCTTGAATTTCTCAGCCACTGCTTCTGGTGATTCAGCATGCATGCCAAACTCAACAGAAACGTTTGGCATGTTCTTCAGAACACTTGAAAGCGCGTCTATGAGGCACTCCATGCCACCATCAAAAGAAGCAAGGCTGCCTTTTTTGGGCGTGAATAGCGGATAGGTATCTCTCATTTTCTTTTTGATGGAAGACCATTTGATTGGAGGGTTTGGTCCAAATCGGGTCAACGATGGGAATAAGAAATCTGCATCGACATGGGCTGATGTGTCGTTTACAATCCCAAGGGTCATCGCATCCGCAATGAGTTCGTGCGGTAACACCTCGGAAACCGCACACCCGCCTTTTCGTGATTCAATCACTGAACGACGCATTCGCAGGGGGCCAATTTTTAGGGCGGTCCGCCAAGAAAGGCGATGAGGCTCACCCTTCAAATGGACCCAACGATGTTTTGCATCTGGGTTTGAAGGCATGAACACATCACCAAGCGAAAGATCATCCACCAGTCGCCAAACAGCGGGATGACTGCGTGTAGCATTGACCGCTAGATCACAGGTCCATTCATCATGGTTCCACGTCTTTATGACCCCTCCAAATTCATTGCTGCCCTCAACAATTGTGATATTAATATCCGGCCGTTTTGAAGCCAAGCGATATCCGATTGTTAGACCTGATAGGCCGCCTCCAACAATGACAACATGGGTGGAATAACTCAATTCGTCAGCGATAAGAAGGGGGCGACGAAGTTCATCTCCATAGCGAACCCATTCCTCTAGAGAATACATAGATACAACCCCCTACTCAATCCAATCTACGGGTTGCTTCAACACATTTTGCATTCGCTCTTCCTCGCTTCCAGGTTCAATTTCGTGACAATATTCCCACCTTGCCACCAAAGGAAGCGACATCAAGATACTCTCAATCCTTCCATTGGTTTTGAGACCGAACGTTGTACCTCGGTCGTAGACAAGATTGAATTCAACATATCGCCCTCGACGCAGGTTCTGCCATTCTTTTTGTTGATTATCGTATGCCATATCTTTCCGGCGTTCAAGGATGGGAAGGTAGGATTGTAAAAAGGATTCAGCACAATCTTTGACAAAGTCAAAACAGTCTTGTTTGTTGTTGGCTCTCAAATCATCAAAAAAAATCCCCCCAACACCGCGCCCTTCAGCACGATGGGGGATATGGAAATAGGTGTCACACCATTCTTTGTAATGTGCGTAATCCGCTACGTTGTGTCGGTCACAAGCATCCTTGAGGGTGGAATGAAAATGACGGGCATCCTCTTCAAACAGATAACTTGGCGTAAGGTCTGCGCCCCCTCCAAACCACCAGCTACCGTCCCGATCGCCTGTTCCTCGCTCAAAGTACCTGTAGTTGGCATGAACCGTAGGCGCCATTGGATTGTTTGGGTGAAGAACGAGACTAAGCCCTGTTGCGAAGAAATCCAGGTCGTCGCCTTCGAGACTCTGCCCCCCTCCCATCGCTTGGGCGGCTTCGGGTTCTAGCGTGCCGTATACAACACTAACATTAACGCCAGCCTTCTCAAACACGGAGCCCCCTGAAAAGACGCGGCTGCGCCCTCCTCCGCCTTCATCCCGCTCCCAAACATCTTCACGGCATGTTGTTTGGTCAATTGCAGCTAATGATTCACATATCTCATCTTGAATGCGATGGACCATGTCAATCATCTTTTGACGCATGCTTATTCCTCAGTAAGCGTCCTTAGAACGGCTTCAACACATTCAATTCTTGCGTTGGGTGCGAAACCATGGCCGAGATTAAAAATATGCCCCGGTTCGCTTCCCGCGGCGTTTAATACGCGGCGTGCAGCGGTTTGAGCTGCCTCTACCGAACCATGCATTCGTGAAGGGTCGAGATTGCCTTGGAATGCAAAATCCTTCCCAAACTGACGCCGATTTGCCGCGAGGTCATCCCTCCAATCAAGAGAAATCGCATCAAGGTCTAATTCTCGAATCTGAGAATGAAGGTGACCCGAGCCTTTTGCGTAGTGAATGACTGGTACATCATCTCCAGCTTTTTCCTTGAAAACCTCAATGGCTCGTTGAGTTGCTGGCATGGCAAATTCCCGATAGATGGTCGGAGAAAGTAGCCCTGCCCATGTATCAAACAATTGCACTGCGTCCGCTCCACCGTAGACAACCTGGTCGGCAAGTAGGTCTCCAACAATCTCACCCATCGACATGAACATGTTCTTTGCCGCATCTGGATTTGAGAACACCTTAGCACGAGCATTGTGGAAATCTTTGTCACCCGTCCCTCCTGAGAGAAGATACATACAGATTGTCCAAGGAGATCCTACAAAGCCGAGGCGAGCAACATCATCGCCTAAATGCTCTCCTACCGAACGAAGTCCGTCGGCAGCCCAAGGAGCGTGTTTTCTTGCATTAAATGCGGTCCAATCGTCAACATCAGAGAGTTCAAAATCACTTATTCGGATACCTCCTCCGTATTCTACGTCGTACCCTAGACTAGGTAGTGGCGTGAGAATATCACTGAAAATGATGGCTGCATCAAGGGTCTTGTATCGCTGGAGCGGCTGAAGGGTAATGGTTGTGCAAAGGTCTACGTCTTGGCAGCGTTCCCAAAATGAATGTTCTGCAGCAATTTTCCGATATTCTGGAAGGTGACGTCCAGCCTGTCGCATGAACCACACTGGAGTGCGGTCCACGGGCTGAAGGCGAAGTGCATTCAATATTCGTTCTTTGCTGTTCATTCGTAATCCCCCATTGTCGTCAAAACATCATCGAGTGCTGCAACCATGCCGTTGATATGATGTTCTTCATGAGCGGTAGCAATAAATCCAATCTCATACGCTGAAGGTGCCAACATGTAACCTCGCTCCAGCAAGCCATGGTGAATATCTGCATAGATAACTCCGGCATCCTTTGGAATACGGTCGGCTCGTGATGGTGGTGCCTGTTCACCTGGAGAAAACCAAAACAGGCTGCCCATACGAACGAGGCGCATTGGATGCCCATGCCTATGTAAGACCTTACCTACCTCGGTTTCAAGAAGCGACCCCAACTCTTCCAACCTGTCGTAGGCTTCATCGGTAAGAAGTTCGAGAGTTTTCGCACCAGCTGCCATAGCCAATGGGTTTCCTGAGAGAGTTCCTGCTTGGTAAACGGGACCTAAGGGTGACAAATGTTGCATGATTTCGTCCCGGGCGCCGTAGGCCCCAACAGGCAATCCACCGCCAATGACTTTGCCAAGCGCAGTGATATCAGGTGTTATGCCACAAAGGTCACCGTAACTCCCGTCTTTGAATCTAAATCCACTTATGACTTCATCAAAAATGAGCAAGGCTCCGTGCTGGTCGCAGAGCTCCCTCAGGCGAAGCAAAAAGGATTGTGATTGGACAAGCAGTCCATTGTTTGCCGGAAGAGGTTCAATCACAATGGCCGCAATCTCATTGCCGTGTTCATTGAACAAATATTCTACGGCTTCCACATCGTTAAGAGGAGCGATCAATGTGGTAGCGACGGTTTGTTCTGGAATTCCTGGGCTGCTAGCAATCCCAAAGGTGGCCAAACCACTACCTGAACTAACCATAAGCGAATCAACATGTCCGTGATAACAGCCTTCAAATTTTATCAGAATATCTCGTTGAGTGTACCCTCTCGCAAGACGGACCGCACTCATCACTGCCTCTGTTCCGGAAGAAACGAATCGTACTTTATCCATATGACTGAATCGCTTTTTGACAAACTTGGCGAGTTTTATTTCACCTCTGTGCGGGGCTCCAAATGAGGTGCCATTTTGCATTTTCTCATACACGGTTTCTAGAATATTAGGGTGAGCATGCCCGTGAATCAGAGGCCCCCATGATTGTACGAAGTCGACCAACTCATTCCCATCAACATCAGTCACAATCGCACCGGATGCTTTCTCAAAATAAATTGGGTTGCCGTGTACGGATTTGAAAGCCCGAACCGGCGAGTTTACTCCTCCAACAAGGTGGTCTACTGCCTCTAGATGAAGTTCGTTAGATTGTGAGCGCTCCATGCTGATACCTCATTCAATCAAGCCTTCGCGAATCGCCTCGCGGGCATGATAAGACACAATAATGTCTGCTCCCGCCCTTTTGAAGGCATGCAGTACCTCACGAATCATAGCCTTTCGTTGATGATCATCGGGATTTGAATTCATGACCATGGAGTACTCACCGCTCACATTGTAAACCGCAACTGGCCGAGAAACGGCATCTGCAACTTGGCGAAGGACATCCAGATAAGGTAATCCAGGTTTGACCATAATGACATCTGCGCCCTCTTTTTCATCGTTGAGCGCTTCTAAAATTGCCTCTGAATACCCCGAACGGACATCCATTTGATGGCTTCCGCGATCTCCGAATATAGGAGATGAAGAGGCTGCATCTCGGAATGGACCGTAAAAGGATGAGGCGTATTTGACCGCATAAGATAGGATGCCTGTCGAGGTATGACCCTTAGATTCAAGGGCCTCCCGAATTGCTGTGACACGGCCATCCATCATGTCCGAAACCGATACATAATCGGAACCAGCCTCAGCATGTGCAATGGCTATTTCCACCAAGCGTTGAACGGTTACATCGTTGTCGATTTGATGGTCAACAATGACACCGCAGTGGCCATGGTCGGTAGCGGTACAAAGACAAACATCTGTGAAAAGAACAATTTGTTCTCCAAAATGCTTCTTTAACTCTCGTACGGCGATGATTCCATGCATGTCCATGTCCGATGCTGCACTAGCAACACTGTCTTTGTGTTCGGGTTCAACAACGGTAAACAACATGTGGGCGCTAAGCCCGTGTTTAATATCCTCCGCGATGGTTTTCAAAAGTACATCTATTGACTGCCGTTGTATCCCTGGCATTCCAGAAATCGGCTCATCAATGTCTTTTCCTGAAACAACGAAATGGGGTTGTACGAGAGATTTAGAGATCGATGAACTGAACACAAGATTCCGCCTTGCTTCTGTCCAACGATTGATTCTCGGCCTAACTCGCATCCTCATCTCTCCTTTGGTTCCACCACGATGTTATGAATTCTACAGTTGGCCCATCTAGCACTTCAACGGATGATTGGGAGAAGGGAGCCAGTTGTCCAACCTGCTTCTGTGTACTAAGGCCCATGCACAGTATATTTGTTGGTATGGGTAGACCGTTCTCAACCCAAGCCATGGCTGAAGAAGGAGAGGACAACAGCAAAACGTCATTGCTTTCAAGTTCTACATGAGGGACTTTCTTGATTTGGTTTTCATAACCAACCCATGCAGTGACATCGTACCCGTGGCGGGTGAGTTCCTCGGCGAGATAAGATGATCCAATATCTGACTTTGGCAACATCAACGGAGTACTGGTTGGGATTTTTTTCATGATAAAGGCCGCCAATTCCTTAGCATTACGTGCTTGGGCACAGATGGAAACTGTAACGCCCATGCGAAAACAAGCACGGGCCGTTCCTTCTCCAATGGCCAGCCATTGAATGCGGTTGATATCTTGATTTTCTCCGGAAACCTCTACTGCACAACGTGCAGCAAATGGAGATGTGAGTACAAGATATGGCCATGATGAGCGAACGGAATCTGTTTCGATAAATTCAGAAGGCCAATTTTGATGTTTTGGGGTCAACGTTACGACTGGCTGGTTGACCACAGCAATTCCTTTTTTGTGGAGAATATGTGAAATCCTATCCGAATTAAGAGTTGAAACAATCTTAGGCGAATCAACCATCTGGAGTCCGTCATCCAAATCCTCCGAAGGAAGACTAATGTTCAATTCATCGTAATGTCCACTGAAGTGGAAGGTCTCAAACGAACGACCTTTACAGAAAATTGCTCGCCAATTTTTAGGTGCGATTTTTACATCTACTTGTTGTCCTTTTACTTGTATACCGGCCGGGTAAAGGCACCCACCGCCGATGGAAGACAGAAGTTCACGCTCCTTGGTTACGCTGTCTTCGGTCATTGGATGATTGAGAATTGAACGTATGTGGGCGAGGTTGGCTTGATCTTCTGTGCGGCAGTGGACGCTGATCGCCCCTTGACCTGGTGCAGTGGGCCAATTGGTGTCGGAAATCCGAAGGGCTGCGCATTTCAGCATCCAAGGCTCGAGCCCCCCAACGCTGTGAAGACGCTGAAGGCCAACTTCTGCCAGTACGATTGTATCCACGCGCCCTTCATGCAGACGCTTTAGTCTCGTCTCTACACGACCACGAACGGCAATTGGAATCAAATCAGGCCGTTGGCTTAACAAAAAAGACTGGCGGCGACCAGAAACGGTCCCGACCGTGCTACCTTTTGCCAAATTCATCAGGGCTTCCGAAAGCGTTGAAGATTCTTTGTGTTTGAGTACTTGATCTAGCGTATCAAGGCCCGGAGCATGTTGAAAGATTAAGACATCAGAGGTTGAACCACGTTCTAGATACGATAAGCATGCTATTGATGATGCAACATCTACTGGTACATCTTTACTGGAATGAACTGCTAGGTCGATATGGCCTTCCATCAATTTCTTGTCCACTGCATGGATGAACTGGCCAACTTGGGAAGAAAGGTCACCGCCTAAAGAGCGGTCTCCACTTGTTGTGATTCCTACAAGTTCTGTTTCTATACCCTTCTCGTTGAGAAGATGTTCAACACGTCTAGCCTGCCAAGTCGCAAGTGCCGAGGTACGGGTTCCAATTCTAAGTTTGTTCAACTTATGACCTCCGAGAGCGAAGATTTTCCGTTGATGTCAAGAACGGTTTTTCTTACATCGGATGAGACTCTCTCGAGGATTTTGGAATCAAATGGTCGGTTCGTTCGTAGAACGAGTTTGTCAATTTCATCAGAGCTGAATGGCCCTTCTTGATTGCAAAGCCAAGTTGCAATTTCTCTTGAAAATGCACTCAATTGTTGTGGCTGGTCACCATTCAGAGACTCGAAAGATGACCATTGTTTTGCCAAATCTTCCATGGTTGAATACATAAATGCTCGGAATTTTGCTTGTGTTCTTTGGGTCAGGGCCGTCATGAACCTTGATTCAATTTCGTCAAGAAGGAACTCACTTTTTTGGATCGTAGCATCATAATCCCACTCAATTCCAAGTTTACGGGAGACACGAATCCAATGTTCCATCCCGTAATGGACATGGAAGGGTTTCATTGAACCTGGTTCAATGGAGGGGGGCCAAGCAAAATCCATAACAATGGATTTTGAAGAAACCGGCAATGGGAGGCCTTTATGATACGTTGCAGATTTGTTGCGGATCGTTGATACGACGAGGTCTGTTGCGGTGGCGGTAGTATTCCAAGAGTCAAATGATTTCATTTCAACCTGTTTTGCAAGCAAAGGATGACGTAGAGCGGATTGTTCAGGGGAACGAGAAACTACGCAGATTTGGGTTTGGCCAAGGTCCAATAAAGTCTCCACGGCTTTGCTGCCCATTTCACCAAACCCGAGAACAGTGCAACTCAGTTCTGTATTTTGAGAAATAATCTCCTCCAAAGCATTCGTTGCTAAATTTAGCATGGATTCCGTGGTTTGTGTGAAGCCAAATTCCTTTCTCAACACTCGATTAGCTGAGATTACATGGTCAAAGAAAGAACCGTTGGCCATATCAATAAAATCATGTTCTCTATGCCATGACACTGCATCTCTAAACTGACCCATAATTTGGAGCTCTCCCATCATGAAGGAATCAAGGCCGCTACATATTTTGACCAATTTACGCCAGACATCAAGCCCTTTTGTATGAACGAACGGGACGTTTGATTGTCCTGTTTGCTGATTAACGTGCTTCTCAAGTTCATCCGGCTCCACAGAAAAACCAACATAGAGGACACGATTGCAAGTTGAGAGTTCAAAAACATCGTGTTTTATTGAGGATTTAAGCCCCTGAACAAATTCAAGTCTCTGCTCTAAAGGCAGTCCCTCGGTAGTAATGGATTTAGCCTGCTCCACGTTTTCCGAGTCCAATTTGAGGGAGATCATTGAGACGCTGTCCATGAGGGATTTTGCATCTATTTTTTTCCCATTAATCTCGTGACTGGGGGCTTCATTAAAGAACCGGGACAAATCAATTTTAGGGGCTCCTAAAAAGTCCATCTCTTCCCCCTCTTCTCACCTTTGGAGACCTCAGTATACGAACCTTTGTTAACGGCACACTCCAAATGAAATTAAAAAACCTAATTTCATAACAAAGCCCGAACCGATGCTCTGGCATGGGGTTCAAGGCGAGGTTCGATGTGATGTGGTTCCGCTCCGGGCCCTATAATTCCAAGTCCAATCGGCTTGTTATGCTTGAGTTGAAGTTCCAATATTGTCTTCATCACAGCTTGGCCCATTGCAAGCCCATGCTGTGTTTCACCCTTTTCGATGATGCCCAAACAAACGGCTCCGTCGTGAGTCTTCATCATTCGGTCCAAAGCGAGTGGAACCTCCATGGAACCGTTCACCCACACCACGTCCCCTACGGTCATTTTCAGGGTCCTGGCTTCATCCTGAGCCCACATGAGCATGCGCTCAACTTCATCCTTGTGGTAAGAGCCACACACCATGCCCACACGTTTGCTCATACCCATCGCTTTCAGTTCTCCTGTTTCATTATTCGCTCAACCGTTGCAACGATTGTTTGCGTCATGGAATCAATTTCAAGATTGACATGGTCTCCGATCTTAGATGTTCCAAAGGTTGTAAGTCTGAGTGTTTCAGGGATCAGGTGAATGTTGAATTCACTTCCAGTCACTTCCCCGATTGTGAGCGAGGCCCCGTTCAGTCCAATGTAGCCTTTTTCATGGATGTACTTCGTCAGTCCACTCTGTATTCCTAACTTCATGTCAACACCGTCTCCTTGAGGCGCAATTTCGTGAATGACTGCCATCCCCATGATGTGACCAGAAAGGAGGTGTCCACCCAATTCATCACCCATTTTTAGGGACCGTTCAACATTCACACGACTTCCAACCGCCAAGGTTTGGAGGTTGGTACGTTGCAATGTTTCCGGGATGACATCAAAACAAGCGTTGTTCCCTTGAATCTCTGTGGCCGTTAGACATGCACCGTTGATCGATACGCTAGCACCTCGGTTGAGGTTGTCTGTTGAGGGGAGTTCGATGGTAAACGTCCAAACACTCCCTTCGTTTTCAAGCGCCGTTACGATGCCAATTCCCTGGACAATACCTGTAAACATGCTCATGCACCGTTACTCTTTGCTCGCTCCAATATTTTGGCAATAATTTTTCGTGTTCCATCCAGATCATCGGACAATCCTTCCACGCGAACAACTCGGATGGAAGTATATCCACGTTCATCCAATGCCCTTCTAATGCTGTCTTCAGCATGCTCTTGGTCGTAGCCCAAGGCAATGACATCCGGTTGGATTTGTGGGAGAATATCAAAAATTGGTACCTCGGGTGAATTTCCAACGACCACTTCATCAACGGGTTTTAGGCCAGCAACCATCCGTTGACGAAGTTCTTGATTGGTGATTGGTTCATGCTTTCTTTGCCGTACAGTATCATCGTGAGCTACAACAACGGTGAGATGGTCACCCAATGACTTGGCTTGCTCAAGATAATGCAAGTGGCCGGCATGGAGTAAATCAAAAACACCAACTGCCATCACGCGTTTCATTGGACCACCTTTTGCGACGTGTTACCCGGACTTCAAGAGCATAACGGTCATGCTTCAAGGCCAAGAGCAGACATGAGGTCCGCTCCTTCCAGGAATGGGATGTTTCGTTGTTCTGCCCATGCTCTAGCATCGTCCACACTTAGGGCAAAATCGCCATCTGGTTCAAGCATCTCTGCTCCGATGACAACGGGTGTCATGCCGGACAAACGAGCAAGCCCGACTGCAAGTTCAGTATGACCCTGACGAACAGAAAGCCCACCCTTGGCTTCCCTACACACTGGTATGTGGCCGGGTGTTCGGAACTCTTTACCGAGATGAGCAATTGCTTGTTCGGTCTTGACTTCATCATTGAGACACGTTGAGGTTAATTCTGTGAATCTTCTTGTCGTAAGCGCACGATCATGGTCGGTAATGCCTGTGTAAGTGTCCCTATGATTCAGAGAGAGTGTGAAGGCGGAGCGTGAATCATATCGCAAATCGTCTGTAATGAGGTGCGTAAGGACTGGATATGTGGAGGTTGCTTCATTTGTTGTGTGCAAATCTTGGAGGTAGGGAAGGCCAAACAGGTCACCCACCTCATCTCCAATCGCCAGAAAGAGGAGCCCCCCGCAATCCTGTCGCAATTGTCGCATTGTTTCGGGGTTAGCGTGCTCACCGGGAAACAGTAAATCGGTTTCTCCTTCTCGCTTTTCAGAGTCAAAAAGACATACTGGCTCTCCATTTTTGAAGGCGTTTATCGCCTTTTCCAAACGAGCGTCCATGCAGGTGGCTGTAGCCTCACCTTCATGAAGAGTCGTATGCAATCACCATTGAAACCACCACCGCGCCACCATGAGAGCGGACAGCCAACAGAAAGAGGTTATCATAGGGTGCACCTTGGCTTGGTTTCGCGGGGGGGAAAATATGCCAGTTAAACTCGGACCAGCAGGCGTTCCATTGTCATGTAAGGGACGCACAATTGTCGAAGGAATGGACGACATCATCTCCCTTGGTCTTGAGACCATGGAAGTACAAACCGTACGTATGGTTGCGCCCCAACATTTTGAACAATATTGGCAAGCAGGTGTTCTTGCTAACAAGACAAATTTTGAGATGAACATTCACGGACCTTACTACTCAGAACTGCTTGGTAACAAGGTCGAAAGAGGCCGCTCTCTTGCTAAAATTGAAGCGACATTACAAGCTGCAAGAACCGTCAATGCCCGACACATTACGCTCCACAGTGGACACTACGGTGAATTTGCAAGAGGGCATGAAGCAAACGAACAAGTTGCCAATGTATTTTCAGGAATTGTTGACCGCATTCACGAAATATGGAACGATGATGAAGATGAGTTCCCGGTATTTCCATGGATTAAGGAAGGAACTCCCTCTAAAATCGGAGTAGAAACATCCGGCCGTCAAGAACTCTGGGGCAGTTTGGAAGAAGTGCTGGAAGTCGTCAATCACGTTGAGGGGACGATTCCGGTGCTCAATATTGCTCACATCCACGCACGTGGCCATGGGCGAATGCGTACCTCTGAAGATTATGGAGAACTGTTTGACATGGTCCGAGAATCGATTGGAACCAAAGAATTCTATTGCCACTTTTCTGGGGTTGAACATCGCACTGGAAATGCTATGCACTATACTCAAATCAAGAAATCCGACCTCAACTTTGAGCCCTTGGCTGAATTTATCGTTGAAGACGGAGGCTGGCTTGACATCACCTTGATTTCCGACTCGCCACTGCTGGAACACGATGCCATGTACATGATGCAAAACATCGAAAAATCACGCCATCGACAACTTGAGCGCAAGGCCCGAGAAGATCGACGAAGGGCACTTGCCCTTCAAACCGGCAAGAGCGAAGATGAACTCAAAACCAGTGAAACAGAACAGGCCCAAGCGCGAGAAGATGCAACTGAAGCGCCTAAAGAGGAGCCTGCTGCAGAGCCTGAACCCAAAAAGGAAAAAGCCCCTGCCGACAAGAAAAAGAAGGCTGCAAAGGGCAAAACGGAAGCCAAAGATGATGTCTTTGATTTTGAAGAAGAAGACGACGACTTGTTCTGATGGCGGCTAGCATTGGCTTGTGAAAACCATATCTTGAATGTAATTTCATCGGGAAATGGTATAAACCAAAGAAGTGGCGAAGCAAACGATTGCTATGGCACATATTGCTGTTTTAGGGCTTGGGAACTGGGGTACTGCTATCGCTCGACTGTGGTTGCTTGAGGGACACAAAGTGAAAGGTTGGACCATCGAGGAAGAAGTATACCAGTCTATAACACTCGACGATGTCAATGCAAAGTACCTTCCCAACCATCCTGTCAAGGGCCTAGATGCAACAATGCACCTTTCCGAGGCACTCAAAGAGAGTGAAATTATTGTTCTTGCTGTACCCTCTTCGGTGATCCTTGATGTCGTAGAAGACATCATGCCACACCTTCAACCTGGACATGTATTGCTTGACCTTGCCAAAGGCTTGGCTCCTGGAAAACGATTGATTTCTCAAGCCATTCATGGAATGTTGAAAGATGCTGGAAAAACAAATCCTCTCGCTGTTCTGACCGGACCTACCATCGCACCAGAAGCTGCTGGCGGTGTCATGACCACGGCACTGGTCGCCAGTGAAGACGATGCTGTAGCAAATCGACTTGCAAGTACGCTCAGCACGCCAAGTTTCATCCTTCATCCTGCGAGTGACCCGGTAGGGGCAGAATTGTGGGGGGCATACAAGAATGTTGTAGCCCTAGCATGCGGTCTTGTTGACGGGCTTAAACAAGTCGGAGACCTTGGAGGAGACAATTTGAAAGCGGCCATATTTATGTCTGGATTCAAAGAAGGTTGCCTCTTGCTCGCTGAACTTGGAGCTCGTGCTGAAGTTGCCTTTGGCCCTGCGGGACTGGGCGACATGTATGTCACTGCAACCTCCCCACATGGGAGAAACCGTAGCATGGGGGAAAAACTTGGCACTGGCCTCTCTCTTGAACAAGCATTGGATGAAATGCACATGGTCGCTGAGGGAGTACGAGCAACCCGAATGTTCATTGAAAGAGCAGAGGATAGTGGACTCAATGTTCCATTCACTAAAGCACTCAATACGCTGCTCGATGGCGATATTGATGCGGAAGAATGCTGCAGAAGAATGGTCGCACTTGGTTGACCAAGGTCCATCGGTGAGGTTTTGAGGAAGAGCCTCGTGAGCGTACTATGTCCGAGGAACTCTCTGCATTTGAAGGCAAGTTATTGAAATGGCTTTCAAAGAGTGAATTTCATGTCGTACCGTGGTCAACCAAAGATGCTGCAAAGACATTCAAAGTTTCAGAAGATGAAATCTATGAAGCAATCGCTGCTTTGAGTAAGAAAGCATCCGACCGAATTCAAGTATTCTACAAGGACGGCTCATTGCACATTGCTGCAGATTGAATCATTCGGATGACGGCTGTTGCTCATCTGGATTCTTTGATTTCGTAAGTTTAAGCAACAAATTCAACCAAGATGGTTTTCGCACATCTCCTTGCTCGTTGACAAATGAGCGAGCAAGCAATGAAATTAGATCGATGATAATGACTACTACGAAAATAAGAAGGAGCAAGGCGAAGACTTTGTCATATTGCAGGAATTTTAGATAATTGTTGATGTAATATCCAACGCCTCCAGCACCAACAATCCCAATCACAGTGCCATGCCGTACATTGTATTCAAACATGAATATGAGTTGACTCAAGAGATGATTGCTGTTCTCTGGTACAACAATGTTGAGCGTAATGCTGCTCTTTGATAGCCCCATTGCTCGACCTGCTTCCAACGGACCGCTGTGCATCCCCTCAAAGGTCTCATATTGTAATTTTCCAAGATATCCTACGGTGTAAAATGTCATGGCGAGAACACCTGCAAGCGGGCCAAAGCCAATCACGATAACGAAAATTATAGCCCAAATTAGGCTTGGAAGACTGCGAACAAAGGATAGCAGAATACGAACGGGGATGGAAATCCGAACGGATTGAAGGTTTCTTGCCGCTAATGGCGAGAGAAGAATGGCCCCGATGAACCCTAAGATGGTTGATACAAAAGCAATTTTCAGCGTTTCCATCATACCGATATAGCCCACCGAACAAAAGAGTTCTACATTTGATTCACACACTGGGTAAGAACGTGCTTCAAGGACACTCCAATCGGGGGGCCACATGCTCTCTGTGAAAAAGACATAGAGATTTTCAAAACCTCCGGTAAAGCGACCCCAATCACCTCCGACAAGGTCGCCGAGTATCGCCAAAGCAATGACTGTAAGTCCCCCAATAATGAGGTAAAGACGAAATTTCATTCTTCTTCACCTCCCTGGAAATAGTAAAGTGAGCGCATGCGTTTTACCCATTCTTCAATAGGGGTATCAGTGAATGTTCCATCAATGAGTTCCCAAATACGACTGGCGTATTTAATCGCATGATCGGCATGATGCTCAACCATGATCAAACTTGCACCCTTAGCAACCAGAGGCTGAACAGCATCCATGACGGCCTTGGCATTTGCATCATCGAGTTCACTAAGAAATTCATCAGCGAGAATTAATTGAGGGCGTTGAGCCAGCGTCCGTGCAGTGGCAACACGTCGTTGTTGACCGCCCGAAAGACGGCGAACAGGTTCGGATGCTTTATCCTCAATGCCCAATATCTTGAGCGCATCAAGGGTTTTTTCCCGGCGTTCCCCGTACATCGAAAACGACCATTTCATCCGCACTCCCGCCCCAAGCGAGACATTGTGCGCCACAGTAGCATGTCGGATCAAGCCAAGGTTTTGTGGAATGTATCCGAGACCTCCTTTGGCATCAACAGAAAGAGCGCAACTCCCCTCAAGCGGCATCACGACTCCAGCGATGGTTCGCATCAGTGTTGTTTTACCAATACCAGAAGGGCCGAGAACAGCGATAATTTCGCCCTCATTAACCTTAGCAGAAATGGGTTCTGAAAGGGGTTCATTGTATCCGATGACGAGATTGTGGAGTGAAAGAAGGCGCCGGCTCATGAACTTCCTCTCCATGTTTGCGATAACCAGTGACTTTTCAAGTATAGCCCTGAGACCTACATTTCAAATTACTCTGAGGAACTGAGAATTTTTCGTGAGGCTTTGACCATTTGAACCAATTGAATTCGGGCCTCTTCGGGACTAGAAACCTCATGTTCAAAAGCGATACGAATGGGATGAACGCCATCGGGCAGTGTAGCTTCCATCTCAAATCCATAGCGGTCAATCGTCGTCATGATCGCAGATTGTGTCGATGTCGCTTTGCTCATGGCTTTGCAGTATGCAATCAAAGCATCGGAATGATCTTCGTTCATATGCTCAACAATGTCCTTGGAATGAGGACCGATAGGATCTGGACTGGCATCCATCCATTCTTCATCTTCAAACCATGACATGCGACCAAATCCACCGATGTAACGTATTGACGCAACGTTCAATCTGAAAAAGAAAAAGTCTCTAAAATCAACGTAGGCGATTGCGCTTGGGTGGTCGTTCAAGAAAGCCTCCCTAGCCCCTTCAATTTCATGCTCTTCAAGCTTCAAGCATTCGCCAAGAAGTGTTACCCGGGCAGATGCAAGAGGATTTTCCTCGGTATTGTCTGAAATAAGCAATG
>PBTH01000047.1 GCA_002726495.1 Methanobacteriota archaeon
CAAAAATACGATGGAAACGGCGATGGTTGCACCCGCTGAAATGTTGAGTTGACGTCGGCCTTTTCCTTCAACGGGGTCAAACGGGGCATCGTCTGACGGCATCTCGTCAACGAGTATGGCTTCGAGCTCCAAACCGACACTGACAGCATCTGCATCTGCGCTCATGGTGCGACGAGTCAGTTCATTCTCAAGAGGCTGACGCTTTGATGAGTTTGTTCAAGAAGTCTGTAGGATTCAACCAATGGAATCCTTTCGTATCGTATTGTTGTTCATTTTACCCGCACGATTCATGGGGGAGATGGTACTGCGATACCCATGAGTCGCCCGATGGTGATACGGTCGTTGCTGATGGTTGGCTTGTTTCTGACCGTTATGGTGCCTTCGACCATCAGCGCGCAGGAAGCCGAGCCGCTTTGGCGTAGCAATGGCCTGGACCCAACCCTTTGGGAAGACCGCCCGGATACAGAAGAATCTCCTATGATGAAGTCGTACACTGGCAATGCCATTATTGAACTTCAGGTCACCTATTCTGAAGGACATGGGAGTGGGCAGAGCGACGGTATCATCATCATTGAATTGTTTGAACAGTGGGCTCCAATCACAACGGACAACATGATTTCTCATGTTGAATCGGGACTCTACGATGGAATTTTCTTTCATCGTGTCATCAATGACTTCGTGACTCAATCCGGTGACCCCACGTGTAAAACCATTTTCGTATATCCTGCAACGAGCCCGTCTTGCGGGAGTGGAGGAACTGGAGAAACGATTCCTTTGGAACTTAATGAGAACCTTTCCCATGTAGACGGCGCCCTAGGAATGGCCCGCAGTCAAGACCCTGATTCAGCAGATGCACAGTGGTACATTGCAGAAACGGAAGCACACAATTTGGACCCTGAGAATCGAGAAGATGAAGGCTATGCTACCTTCGGAATTGTTAGGGATGGAATGACACACATCAGAGCCATTGCGGAGACTCCAACATCGGATGAACCCACAGGAACCGATTTGGACAACCCGTTTGCGTCTGGGGGAAGGCCGGTTTATGAAGCTAAAATCATCTCAATGGAAATGATTGGAGTAGCGGACCCGGATGGTGTGATTCGTAATCCACCCGAAGATACTGTACAGAGTAATTCCTTTGCAGAATCAGCCGTGAAGGTCGTATCCATTTCATTGGTTCTCTTGTTGGTGGTAGCTGTCCCCGTGATTCTGCTTCGGGGGCGCAGTGAAGAACCGCTTAACATGTACAAAGACGCCGTTATTTTGGATGCAGAACTTGTTGATTCTCCACAAGATGGTTTCTGGGACAAGATGGCAGATGATGGATTGTGAAACTATGTCTCGTTCACGTCAGATTACCATGCTTTTCACTCTGAGCCTGCTCCTCTCAGGTTGTGTGTCTCAAGAGGCAGAAGTCACTCCTCCGATTGAAGAGGAGTCAATCCCTATGTTGGAAGCCCAACAGATTCCTAACTGGGCCGCTACAGCCCATGACGGGCAGAATTACAACAAGTCGTCCTTGGCTCTTTTACCCTATGTCGCTTATTTTTCAGCCCCTTGGTGTTTGCACTGTGAAGCCACCCTCGACACCTATGACCAAGTGATTCCTGAGGGGAGAATGATGATTTTTTCACAAGAAGATGATGACGAATACTCGAACATGAGCCAATGGCACGAGACCACCGAATCCAATCTTAACCGTTCAATTGATCGCCCGTTTATGCTTTCACCAGAGTTTGCAAAACAAATGGGTGTGACTTCAATACCCCATGTTATTTTTGTTAACGAAGAGGGGTATGTCTTCCAAAACGAACATGGGAAACGGACCAATCAAAGTATGTTGCAAGATATATGGAATGCAACCTTGCTCGCAAGATACAATTCTTCATCGGGATGGTCATGATTTCTTGGGTCTGCATTCAATATCAAAAACGACATGACGCACGAATGGAGCATACCATTTCACCCGTTCAAGATGGTCGCCTCGTATTGAAAAACCAAGATTCAGTTCATCGTTAAGGGATTTGAATCGTTCAAGAGTGGATTTCTTCCAACGCCCGATTTTTTCTTCTTCTACATTCATGTGGACATGAAGCCAACCACCTTCGGCTTTGAGGGCTTCAAGACAAGCTCCCCATACGGCTTCTGAAGATGGTAGTAGGCCAAGATGGCATCGGTCTGCTTTGCCCTTCAGCAATGGAAGCGTTGTTTGATTGTCTCCTTGGTGAACGGTGATCTTATCCTCAATCTGGTTTTTCTTCGCCCCAAGAAGTAACCCCTCTATTGAAGCAGGGTTCATTTCGCATGCGTGAACATGGGCCGCACCTGCGTTGATGATCATTGGGAACGAATAATACCCTATTCCTGCATAGGCATCAACGACCGTTTCACCCTTCATGTTTAGTGCTCCAATCCGTCTTCTCTCTGTGATGTTCCCGGATGAAAACATGACCTTAGCAGCATCAAATTGATAGTGAATACCATGATCAAGAAAGCTGACTTGAGAATCCCCGAGGAGTATGGTTGCTTGAGAAGAGCGAAGCACATTATCTGCGATAGGCGATTGAATTCCGATGCCTTTTACCTTCAGGGCAGATGCTATCGTGGTCCAAAGATATGTTTGCGAATCGTTGGAAAGTTTCACCCAGATGTCTTCACTAAAACTCCCATTTGGAAAAAGAATGAGGTCTCCTAAACGCTCCCACTTACGGGGTAGAAGTTCAAGAAACGATTCTAAATGTCCTAAAGTAGTGTCTTTTGGGATGTCATTCCACCATTCTGTTACCATTGAATGAAGCCGCTTATGGGGTTGAGTTGGCTCCATGTAATGAGGGGGGAGAAAAACGAGTTCCAATGGAATGCTTGAAATTGCGACCACCTTCTCTCTACCCTGTTCATACACCTGCAAAGAAATGAGCGGAAATGCAATGGTTTGATGCTCCAACACAACTGGGGCAACGTCATTGTCAAGCATGTTATTTTGCTTCAAACAGGAATGAATTCGTTCCCCATCCAGACGGTGAACGATAACAAAAGGATGATGACTATCATCTTCCTTCATGGTAAGGGCATGAGGGGAACTGCTTTCAAGTTCCCGTTCATAGCCTGCACGATGTCGGCACCCAGTCACGAGGTAAATCCGCCCAAACCACTCATCCCCTTCCTCCTTGTTGGATTCTTTGTTCTTCAGATTTGGGCGCCTCTTGCAAGTGCTGCGGGAATGCAATCATGCAGTTCTGCTGGAGGGGAATGCGATGAATACGACCATGCTGAAGACATGACGCCTCACCGGCAAGATTGGGTTGAGGGAATGTATGTTTTTGACCTAATATCAACCTCGAGCATCCAACTTGAACTCACATGGGCAGTCCGAGAATTCGAGCGTGATTCACTCGGACTTGGTTCGGGAACTATTTTGGGCAACACCTTGGAAACTACAGATGGTTTGGATTCTAACGACGGTGCGCCAGCGGACTTAATTCGTGAGACGTTTAACACTCCAACCGGTGGAGCAGGTACGCCAACGGTGGGTCAAAAGTTGAAGAATGAAGTCCAATCCGCTATTGAGTCCGCCTTGACCAGTGGGTTTGGGACCGTGACCAGTATCAGTACGGATTATGTTAACCAATACACCAACGCAGGAACTACCACACAATGTTCGACGGATGATACGACCGATTCAGAAGCGGAAGGTGCCAGTGAAAACAACGTGTTTGAGCCACCATTGTGCTTTACTTCTGTAGCATCAGTTGACCTCGCAGCTTCAAATTTCAATCTTAATGGAACCGAAGATTTGGACCTTGAACGTACTTACAAGGGTCTTTTGACCATGGGTGCAGACATCAACACTGGTTTTGAGTTGACCGCACAACCGGGCCACAAAGCCGATTTCATCATCAATCCACCAGCCTATTCAACCGTTCTTTCTGTTGATGAAAACGGCTCTCTCGCCGCTCGTAATGGCCCTCCAAGTTTCTGGGCTGCTGAATGGTCAATGAACCACCTAAATGCCCAAGAGGTGGATACCGACTTGTTGCAAAAAGTCAACCTTCAAATGGGTCACAGAAATTCAACAGAAACTCCAACCGTTTGGGTCGAAGACGGAACAAAAGCTCTGGATTTGAATCTCGTTTTAGACTTAAGAGATGAAGGGGAAGCAACGGTGGACTTTGTTGCTGGTTTGTACTATCTTGACGAGGCTACTTTGTCGGATTGGGGCATCGATATGTTTGAAGTTTCATCGGATGCAAGCGTCCCTGTGATTACATCCGACGGAATACGTCTTGCTTATCATAATGGCATCGTTGACCTTACTCAATTTACCAATCAATTTCCTATCACAGATATCGTTGAAGGCCTTGCCTCTACCGTAACCGATGGCTCGGAGGACATCGTTATGAGCGACTTGGCATGGGTTTCCGAAACAGACGGAACCGGTAATTTTGAACAACCAGGGGGTCTCAATTACAGCCATTCTACTGGGTGTACCGAGTCCGTAGTTGCTGGGCAACAATTGAATTATTGCCTTGAGGGAACTGTTGCAATGGATGCATCTTATCCAGTTTACCTTCAAACTTCAAGTCAAGGGTTCAACATGTCCCTCGTCGATATTCTCGAAGGATATGCTCCTGAAGGAACAGCTAAAAATTTCTTGGAAGCCATCCAACAAAATGACTTGGAACGTTTGATGAATTCGGGCATCACTTTAGAAACTGCCATTGATTCAAGTTATTTGAACGATATTATCCCATCTGGGCTCCCTCCTTCTGAACTGACGGTTGAAATTCTCGTACCATCATGGATTACCACCGCTGATGGAAGCTCAAAGATCGTCTTAACCAAAACCATTGAGGGCACGCAAAAAACCGATGTTTCATTCACTGGAATCGGGCCAAAATATAGTTATGAAACGGAGATCAAAGACGACGATGGCAATGTCTTGTGCTTCGCAAATCAATCAACATGTGTAACCAGCGCAATTGAAATGGATTGGCAGAAGTTCAACATCAATGAATGGTCTCAGTCAGTGAGTTTCACATTTGCACTTGATGCTGAATTAAGCATTTATCGTATCGGAATTCCACTTGACGACCTCCCTCAAGATGGTGACACAAAAGTTACCATGGAAGCGGTTCCCTCTGACCTCATCCGATTAATTCTTGACCTTTCAAGCAGAATGGACCAACCGTGGAGTTCAGGTGACTTGAGTAAGCATTGTCCTGATGATCTTAAAGACAAAATAAATGCTTGTAATGATGAACTGGAACTGACGGCAACACGTCAAGGATTGAAGGACTTCACGACCCTTTTCGGGGAAGTTGTGACCGATATCATCCATGAATCGGGCAATGAACTTGAGTCTACTTCCAATGTCAAAGAAATGGACTTGAGCGGCTTGGTAATCAAGACAAAAATTTCGGGAATTGAAGCACCTGATGATATTGTTTCGGATGAGGAACCCATCAAACTCAAAGTAACCATTCCAAAAGTGACGTTCAAAATTAAGCTTGATGTTGATACAGATAAACTTCAGAGCGATGACCCAGATGTTCAAGCGCAAGGCATCGGAATTGGCGTCGTCACCGACACCCTTTCTTCCTCCATCATTCGTCCTATGGAATGGGCGGCAAATACGCTTACTACAGGACTGAGAAATTCGATTATCAGCAGCAAAGGGCTCACCTATCCTCCTGAAGGACAGGACAGTATTACCGTTCCAATAAAGGGAGACACATCGGTGCCAGAAGACTCTGGGATCCCTTCGGACTACGGTTTTAATTTGACAGGCCCGGTCTCCTTCTCTCTTCCACGAGGCATCCAAATCAAGGATTATAGCTCAATTTCTGGAAACTTCATCGTTACCGAAGATGGAGGACGTCAAACCATTACCTACATCATCCCTCCAGGCAATATTGACGATGAAATCACATTCAGCTTCCATGTGAGTTGGATGTACTTCTTGATTCAGTTCTGGATTTATCCGACCATTGTCATCTTCTTACTCGTGATGTTTATTCGTCGTCGTCGGCGAAAGAAGAAAGCCAAGAAAAACAAATTAAAGCAACGGGAGGCCAACATCAACAAGGCTCAACTTGGTGACCATGAGTTCTCGGACTTGGTTGGATATTCAAGTCCAGGATTACGACGCGGAGAGTCCATTGAAGATATGGCTACAATTGATGATTACTGACCTTCAGTGGAGCGAATTATAGATTCGTTGGGCCAAGGATGGCCCGATCCCAGGTACGGTAAGCAATTCGTTAATGCTAGCATGTTCGATTCCCTTCCGTCCTCCAAACTGACGGAGAAGGGTCTGCAGTTTCTTTGCTCCAAGACCTTCAACGCCTTCCAAGGGGTCAGCCAATCGATTCCTGCTGCGTCGTTTCCGATGGAAGGTATTGACGAAGCGGTGAGCTTCATCTCTTGCGTGAACCATGACTCTACCTTGACGGTCAAGAATTAACGGTTCATGCCCTTTCCTGTAGACCGTTTCCTCACGTTTTGCTAGAGCAGCAACGGGAAAACGGTCCGACCATCCGTGTTCTTCAAGGGCAGCAGAAATCGTACTTAGGTGTGTTTCACCACCATCAATAAGCAAGAGGTCGGGCCATTCTTCTTGTCGTTTAGCCCACCGAACTACCACTTCCTTCATCATGCGTAAATCATCGATAGCCTCACCCTTTACGACGTACTTCCGATATTCATCCTTAGCCGGTCGTCCGTTGCGCATAACAACGCTTGCTCCGACTCGCTCACTGCCCAGCAATTGTGCCATATCAAAACAGACGATGTGATTCAGTTGAGCCATTTCCATAAGTTCCGCTCCATCATCTGCGGCTCGTTGTTCAAGAGAGCCGCTGGATTTAGTTGACATTCGTTGAAGTTGAATCTCAGCATTTTGACGAGCAAGGGTTGCTAAATTCTCGAGGTCTCCTCGCTGAGGCGAGCGAATCTCAACAGAACTTCCTCTGCGTTGGTTCAACCAGGATTGAAGTCCATCAAAAATGGGCACGGGGCTCAAAAGCAGTCGCGGTGGTCTTCGATGAGCGTAGTGTTCGGAGATGAACATTGAGATGGTCTCGCCGATGTCTCCAGCATATACTACTGGCCATGCTTCTTGTCCTTGGACCATACCTTCGTCCGCATGCAAGACCACAATTGCGCCCATGTCTCCTTGCGTTGCTAATCCAATGGCATCACAATCACGGTACACTTTGCTTGAGACAACATGTTGGCTTGTGGTGGCGCGCACGGCTTGTATTGTGTCACGGTATCTCGCCGCCTCCTCAAAGGCCTCTTTGGAAGAGGCCTCTTCCATTGCAGCAACCAGTTCTTCTAACAAGGGTCCAGCGTTCCCATTCAGTATTTCGCGTACATTCTTGACATTTTCTTTGTAACCTTCGGATGATACACAGGGCCCGGTGCATAGGCCAATATGCATGGACAGACATCCTTGAGGAAGCAATTCTTTGCAGTCTCGTATTCCAAATTGTCGCCGAGGCAGTTGCATCACTTGTTTTGCGGCCCCTGCATTTGGAAACGGCCCCCACTGCTCTGCATTTTTTGGTGGATGCCGGGTGTACATGATGCGTGGAAATTCGTGTTCGGTCAAGACAAGATAAGGAAACGATTTTCCATCTTTCAACATCGAGTTGAAACGAGGCATGTGTTCACGAATCAACTGGCGTTCAAGGATCAGTGCTGCCTGTGGTGTTTGGGTCACGATGCACTCAATATCATCCGCTTTTGTGATCAGTTCAGGGATCATTTGACGGTCTGGATTTGAAGCAAAATATGAGCGTATCCGTTCATTGAGGCGCGTCGCTTTTCCGACATACAAAACCCTTCCTTCATTTGTTTTGAACAAATAAACACCCGCCTCTTTGGGGAGGTCAGCCGAACTGAGGTCGACGGGCATGAGTGATGCTTGAAGGCGGTGGCTCAAAAGGGCAACCCTGTGGCTTGAACAATCACGCAACGAATGCGATGATTGATGAAGGAGAGGTTCAAGGTTCCAATTGGTACAACCATGTTGACACGTTCCCAAGAGAGATTACTCCGTCATCTGGGCACCTTTCCAGAGGACATGGAGCAAGCATGGGACGTCCCAAGAGCCCTTTCACTTCCAGGCCTTGCAGAGGTGATGGGAGTTGTTCGTTCGGGGCTAAATCAACCTCTGACGAACCTTGAGTCGGACGGTATGATTTCAGTTCGTGTAGCGCATGTCATTGGTGGAGGTTCTCGTCGCAGACAAGTATACCATCTTACAGAAAAAGGTAGATTGTGGCTTATTGAACATCCACTTGCAACAGAGCATTCGGATGAAAAAAACACCTCAAAAACAGAAGCAACCGAGTTTGCTCTTATTGGGCGCATGGAAACCCTTCTTGAATTGGAATCGCTGCAGGAAGACCAGAAAACAATCATGTTGAGTGGGCTTTCAGGTATTGGTAAAACCAGTGTCGCTCAAGCCCTAATTCATCGTGCAATCGGCAACGGTACGTCGGTTCATTCTGCTGTTGTTAACGAGTTTTCAGATCTGAGAGATATTGTCAATCAATGGTTGCCCGAAATAGACCCACTACCGTATGATGTCAAAGCACTAACTGCGTTGCTCGCACCGTCTTCTTCAAAGCGATTGTTTGTTCTTGACGATGTTCATTTGGTATCGCCTCGACACGCACCCGACATCACCTCAATGCTCAAAGAACTTGATTCAGATGTGACGATGACGCTTCTGCTGGTAGGTCGCTCGCCATTACCGTTTGACTTTGAGTGTGAATCCTATCAACTCCCCGCTCTCAAATCAAAAGATGCTGCTGAGTTGTTGGGTGACCATATGGACTTTGACCAACGCATATCGATTGCGAAATCACTTGGAGGCCATCCAATGGCTCTTCAATTGTATTCCGAAGGAACGCTTCTTCCTGAGGCGGGAGAGGACATTCAAAAGTTCGTAGAGCAAACCATTTTGCAAAATCTTGACCAAGATGCTTTGGCAGCATTGGACCAATATGTACTGTTTCCCAGGCCACTGGCGGTTTCCAGCCTCCCTCATCAAGACCACATAGGGGAATTGGACCTCCATGCTTTGTTACGATGGGAACATGAAACGACGAAACTCGAAATTCAACACTTTGTCCGGAATGTCCGAAGAACCATGTTCGCCACGAGTGAGTTAGATGCATTGCACAAAAAGGCACTCAGTCATTGGATGACAAGTGAAGATACCCCTGACACTCAAATTCTTCGTCTTTACCATCAACTTGCTCTTGATGACTCGGATTTCATTGAAAGAATTGAAAAACAGGTGGACCACCTTGTACCCGTTCAAGGTGCCGCAATTGCCGTCATTCTCAATCGAGCATTGGACCAAAAACCAGAGGATGAACGACTTCACTACTGGGCGGGTAAGGTTGCACTTCACCGTCACGAAATCAAACAAGCCGAGTCTCACATTGCCTCAATTAATGACCAAAGCCTCCGCAGTGACTTGGAGTATCAAAAAGCACTTCTCGAAGGAAACGAAGCAGCATCTGAACGATTGCTTGACCAAGTTATTGCGGGCGCAAGTGATATCGTAGCCGCACGAACCCTCTTATCTGCTGCAGTCAGTCGTCTTGAAGACCGATTGTTTGATGAATCCACCGAACAAATATCTTCCGACCTTCATGAAATCGTCAACGCAATAACATTGCCAAAGCAGCAAGAATACCGCTCTGCCATGATGGTGAGCCTCTCTATGATTCAACATGCACTTGCACTCTTTGATGAGTCTCCGAAACGAGCAAAGGAGATTCGCGGAGCTCTTGCCTCCATCAGCAGCGAGCAAGATCCATTTGTTCAGTTGCTTCAGTTGAAAGCTATGTTCCATTTTCATGCATCAGATTCACTTGAAGCCGTGATGAAAGAAGCAGAGTATGTCATCGAATGTCAAACCACCAATTTTCATAAATCAGCCTTGAGGATGACTTATGCAGAATTTTTGTGGAGCCATGATCTTGAAGAAGCCAAATCTGTATTTGAACATGTGATACGACCGGATCGCCTTCTTACCCCTGGCGTCGCACAGCAACGGTATGCTGGCAGGTGGTGGTATCTGTACTCCAAAACTTCACCTGAACATGCGCTTATGGCATTGCGGGAAGCCAGCAGATGCTATCGCTCTGCAGGCTGTCACAGTGCGAGTCGGACCATTGTCAAACGAATGCATCGCTTGTTGTGATCAGAGTTCAGCCCCGATCAACGTCTTTGTGTCTGCAATGCCAGGGAGCGCACGGATGTCTTCAACAATACACCGAGTGAGAGCAAATTCTTCGTCGGCCTGCACGCGTGCAATGATATCGTATTCTCCAAACAACATCCAACGATTGGTAACCATGTCAATGCTATCAAGTGCGTTTCTGACGCTCTCTTCTTTTCCCGGAAGCGTGGTAATGAGTACAAATCCAATGGCCATTCTATCACCTATCCTTCAACAGCAATCAGCGTTTGTGTTTCCTTTACACCGGGTATTTTTCGGAATACGTTCATGACAAGGTCCGATAGGAGTTTGGAATTCCCTGCTGTTATCCGAACCAAAAGGTCAAACTCACCGTACAGCGCATGAACTTCTGCAACATCTTCATGGTTTGAGAGCGTCAAATATACTTCACGTTCATGCGTGGGCTCGGTTTTGAACAGAATAAAAGCCTCAGGCATGATTCGTGGAACGAAAGTCGGGATTTATTGCTTCCTCTTGGAGTGTTTGGGCCGACACAAAGCAGCGAACTATTGAAAGGGTATCGCATTGGGTTGAATTGTATGACAGCGTCACCTTCTTCCGCGCAACGGGTGATTTTTGTCACCTTTCTCTTTCTCTTTCCTCTACTATGCGCAACATACCCAATCAATCAGCAAGATTCGGAGGAATCTCAGTCGGTCGTACACAACACCCAAGCCCGCGCTCAGGTCACTTGGTCAGGAACCCAAGTTTTGTCAACAACCTATACGGTTTCAGTTTCTGATGAATTGGTGATTCAAGCCTGCACAGTGGTGCAAATGGGTGGGGGCGTTCGTATTGTCGTTGATGGGCGCTTGACAGTCTTAGGAACTCAGAGTTGTCCGGTTACTTTGGAAGCAAGTGGACTCTCAGACCATGAAGGAATTCAATTCAACTCTTCTTCTTCAGGGCGCGGTTCCATCATTCAAAATCTCACCATTGAGGATTCAATTTACGGCATGACCATCTACGGTTCAAACCCAGTCATTGAGAATTTGACGGTAGTGAATCCCGACCGAGTCGGAGTTGATATGTTCAACAATGCGGGTCCAAGGATAACGGATTTGTTCATCGATCAGGCTGGTCGTAGTTTGCCCTTCCAAGGGGATTGGCGATATGGGATTGGCCTTTCCATCGGAGCGGGGTCAACGCCCATCATCAACAGGGCCGTATTTTCCGATATTCTGACCAGAGCAGTGAACATCTGGGGGGGTTCCGGTGGACTCATACAAGGGATTACTGTTGACAATTGCTCAGGTTCAAGTTGGGCCATGGTCGCAGGAATTTGGGTTGAAGACAGTCAACCCCTTCTCACCGACATTTCCGTTGATAAGTCCGATTCAGGAATGGTCATTCGTCATATCGACGATGGAGGATATACACGTGCGGTAGTACGCGATGCAACGATTACGAATTCGATGTACCGCGGCGTTTATGTGGACAAAAACAACCACACGAATTACACGAATTATGAGACTGCTGATTTCACCAATTTGACCGTTCGGGGAACCGGTACAAGCGGTGCCACAACTGCAAACATTGGATATGCAGCTTTGGAGGTTAACGCAACGGGTGCATGGTTTGACAATACACTCATCGAGGATTCAACCACGGTTGGGGTTCGCTTGTATTTCGTTGATGATACCACGACCTTCCGTAATCTCACCATTAGAGATTCGGGGGATCCTGGCCAAGGACCCCATGAAGCGGGCCTTGCAGTTCGCTCGTCATTTTTCGCTCCCCACTTTGAGGGGATTGATATTTCAGGATCGGTTGGACCAGGAATTTCATCAACCTCTGGTGGGGCAATGCAAGGCTTTGATTGGACCCTTCACAACAATACCAAACAAGGTTTACTGATCAATCGGGCAACCGTAGTGGTCAATGACCTCAACCTCTATGATAATCTTCAATCAGGTGCCCATGTTCTTGATTCTAGATATGTACACTTTGAGAATGTCACTGCAATCAATAACGGCGGAGATGCTTCAACCAATGCACTGGCAAAAAACCAAGCAGGCCTCTATTATGAGGAATCAAATGATTTGGAATCAGAATCGGGGGATGTACGATGCAGAAATTGTGTGGTTTCAGGCTCAACAGGCTCCGGAATATTTGCAGAAAATTCTGTTGACCTATGGCTTGAGAACATTTCCTTGTCTAACAACAGTGTTACTGCTCCAGCATTGTTGATTGATAATCAAGATACAATGCCTTCTGGGGCCACCGGCCGAGTCAATATTCTCAATGCTGTTATCAACACAGAAAGCCCTTCACAACCTGCTGCCCAGTTTCTAAGAACTGCAGCACATATCGATGGTATGTCATTTTCTGGAAACCATACTGGTTTGGATTGGAACGGGGACAACAACGGAAACTTTGCTTCCTCCATTTCCAACAGTGCATTTTCGGGAACGGCATGCCTTAAGTTGATTGACCACCCAAGCCTTGGCGGTCAAGGAAATACAATATCAGCCTCATGCACTGGATATGTGCAATTGACGAACAGTCAAGTGAATTGGTCAGGGCTTGGCGATGTGTCAGGTGCTACCGTGATTCAACTGGATAGCGCCTCGGACCTTCATCTCCATCAACCCAGTAACATCGATCTTAATTCGGCTTCAATTCTTGGTTCCGCAACCGTTGATGTTGCTTGGGACCTCACTGTTTGGGTGGTCAATAATTTCACAAACGGAATTCCCAGCGCAAGCGTCGATACTACGTTTTCTAATTTTGAACCGACCGTCCAAGAATATACCAACGACCTAGGTTATGTCTTCCTTCCAGATTTTATTGGTCAACGCTGGACTTCAACGGGTCCTTCAAGTTCTAATTCAGTTACGATACAGTGTGCCTATGATAGCGTGACCAACTCATCAAGTACAGTTCTAGATCAGAATCGATTCGTCAACTGCCTCTTGCCCCTGGACAATCAAGCACCATTCCTCATTTGGGCCACTCCTGAAGACGCCTCTATTTATCCGTCAAATTCCGAAGTCGTTTTCGATGCCAATGAGTCATGGGACCTTGATGATGATGAACTCACGTTCTCATGGACGAGCAGTATTGATGGCAATATTTTGTCATCATGCACCGGGTCCGGAAATCCACTTTGGGACCTGAGTGATGGAGTTGCATTCACCGTCAATTCAAACGATGTCTGGGGTTGTACGCTCTCGGATGGGATTCACCTCATTACTTTGGAACTATGCGATGAAACAGGGCAATGCGTTTCTCAAAGTCGCACGATTGAGTTGGTCAACCTCCCGCCGGTTTTGGTGGTTGATTTTGAACCTTCATTGAATCCGTGGAGTGAATTGATTATGCCACAAACGGGAACGGTCAACATTTCAACAAACGGAACATATGACCCTGAAGGTGAACCGGTTGCATGCACGATTGAATTCGTTGGTTACATCATCAGTGATATTGGTTGGGACGGAACCTACAATTGCCCCAATACACTAACTTACACATTTGATCACACAACAGAATCCCCACCTGCTTTGTTTGAATTAAGGGTGAAAGTCTGGGATGAAATTGGAAACAATGCAACCCGTTCAGTTGATGTGATACTCTACAATGAATTACCAGAGCCGGTTTTTGAAATTCAGCGACAAGGAAACGAGAGCCAAGAACTTGTCACTCTCGACGGGACTTCAACGACTGACCCCGAAGGAGATGAGATGACGGTGACCTTTTCCTCCAGTCTTGATGGGACTTTAGCCGAATTGACCAATGGCTCAACATCGTGGAGCGGTTATCTTTCAAGAGGCGTTCACACCATCACGATGCAGGTTACGGATGATCGGGCTGAACATGTCAACCAAAGCAGGACTTCTTCCGCATTGGTCACCGTTGACAATTCCTTGCCCCTTGCTGTAATTGAATCGCCTTCATTGACAACCTTCGATTCATCCGAATTGATTGAATTCTCTGCAAACGGTTCGGGAGATTTTGATGCAGCATGCGACACATTCCCTATGGATGGAACATGGCATTGTGCGCCCTTCTCGCCGCATGGTGGTTCTGAATTTTTGGTTGTAACTTGGACGAGTGATCTTGACGGTCGCTTGACTCCTGAAGGTGAAGACTGGCTGATTTTTGAATCCAGGCTAAGTCCTGGAACGCATCTTGTGACGCTCTACTTGGACGATGGCATTCACGAACCAGTAACGGCAACTGTAGGACTAGAGGTCGTGGCTTCAGCACCCGTTCTTGGCTTGGTGAGCCCAGTTGATGGTTCCAGTCACCCGTCCTCTGCGGTCTTGATGCTTGATGCCTCTGAAAGTACAGATTATGACAATGACAGTTTTGTTATGACCTTACGAACTTCTCTTGAAGACGATCCCCTTTTGGTAGATGTTTCTCCACTTGTATCCCATCAACTCAATCTACGTGCAGGATACCATGTTCTCACGGTTACACTCAAAGATGAGACCGGAATGTCTCGTGATGAGACATTTACACTCACGATCAATGAATCTGGGCCGACACTTCGTCTTATCTCTCCAGAAAACCGTCAATCAATCCTACCCGGAGGCTCTGTGTTGTTGGAAGAGGCATCCTTTGATGCGGATAACGACTTGGTCACGCGTGAGTGGCGCCTTTGGTCCGCCGACAAGAGTTTCCCAGAGATTGTCTCTACAAGCTCCATTGAAGAACTCACAGGGCTTTCTCCCGGAGAATACCATCTCTCACTTTACATCGAAGACTCCCAAGGGAATTGGGAAGAAGAGCATGTCAACATCACCATTCAATCAAGCCTGCCCTCCTTCGTTCGCGAGTCGTTGTTTTTGAGTGACACCACGTTCCCAGCAGGGGAACTCTCTGAACTCAACATTTCAATTCAACTTGAGGATGCAGACGGTACTACCAAGGATGTTCGAGCCAATTTGACCCACAATATTCAGCAGTGGGAAATCAATCTTACCGATACGGATGGAGACGGTGTTTGGGAAGGCGTTCTAAAGTGGCGTCCAGAAGAAACAGGCCGTCCAAGTTTGAAGATTATCGCAAGAGACGGCGAAGGTCAAAGCGCAAATGTTGACATTGTTACTCGAACGTTAACCGTCGAGGAGATTGAACAAGATCAACGAGTTTTCTTCATGGTCGTGGGAACTACAGCTTCCTTTGGAATCATTGGACTTCTTGCGTTCATGATTTCTCGGCGACGTCGTGCCATCGCCGAAATTGATCTCATCGCTTCGTGGGATGCGTTTAGGGCTCCAGAGCAACGACCAACAGAGGATAAGACTCCACTTGAGGGCAACATCATGGACGGAACGGAAGAAGTTCAATCGGAATTGGATGAATCAATGTGATTGATTCACTTCTTTTGTTCAGGTAGGTCGCCTTTTGTCGAGTCCGGGTTTTCTTCCCTTCCACCCCATGGGGTTCGAGTTTTGTTAAGGCCGACTCGGCGAGCAAAAAGGAACTTCAGATTCTTCCACCCGTCACCCCATGTGTGGATTTCTGCTTCTCCGACACGAGGACGGTAAGGCACAGAAATCTCAACTGCTTTTTTCTTTCCAAGGTGACGCCTTGTAATTATTTTCATTTCTTCACTCAATGGCATGCCATCGTTGGTCGGACGTAGGCGCTCATCATCAAAGATAGATTTCTTGAACACCCACATTCCCGATTGTGAATCTTTGACGCCGTATCCAAACAAGAGACGTGCGGTAAACGATAGAACCCAGTTTCCAAAATTATGCAGCCCGGACATTGAACCGTCTTCTGCTAGAGATAATCGGTCGCAGGTGATGAAATCCAAGTCGTCATCAATGAGTCGCTTGACGAGTTCTGGAACGAGTTCTGCAGGATAAGTACAATCTGCATCCATGGTTACGATGATGTCATTCGTTGCAACATCAAAACCTGTCCGGTAGGCTCGTCCGTAGCCTTTTCTATCTTCAAGGTGGACACGTATCCCCTTCTCAAGGGCGATTTCTCGTGTCTTGTCGGAAGAGTTTCCATCAACGATCATGATTTCCAAATCTTTGCACCATCCACGCGGGATTGCATCAATGGTTGGGCCCAAGGCTTCTTCTTCATTGCGTGTAGGTAGAATGACCGTAACGGTCACGGGCAACACATCGGCCATGTTTCTCCGACCGTTGGGGTGGACTTGAAAGGTTTGCCCATATTTTCAGCAGAACTCAGTTCATCATCAATGACATTCAAATGTCCGATTGTTTTGGTCGCATTAATGCACATCGCCATGGTCTCAGGCGAATATCCACCTCGTTGGGGTGGAATTGGCTCGGTTGTGTTCCATCTCGCAGGGTATCTTGCCCAACGGGGCCATGATGTAACGGTCATCACACGGACTCACAAAAGGCGCACTCCAAGACAACCTGGGGTGAGTGTACTCCATGTGCCATGGCTCAAAGCACCGATGGCATTTACTCGGTCTTACGGCAAGCATGCTCTTTCGACATTGCGTCTTCTTCATTTGGAAAAGCCAGTTGATGTCGTCCATACACTTCTTCCCCTCGTCAGTTGGAAACGGAGTGAATATGAGTGGGTGGAGGAGAACATCGCTCCAGTTGTTTCCGCATTAAATGGCAGTTGGATTGGTGAGCGAGAAGGCATGAAACTTGCTGCTCGGCACAAAGAGGCTGCAACTTGGAAGAACCCGAATGACCTTGCAATCCTACTCACGGCCAAGCATTATGCGAAATATGAGCAAGCGGGAATTGAGGGCTCGACCCTAAGCGTGGCCATTTCCGAATCAACACGCCGCGAATTTGAGCAATGGTACCAACCTCCAGAGGATTGGGATTGTGAAACGGTCCTCTATGGGGTTGACCATCATGTGTTCCGCCCGGTTAATCATGACAACGAAGAAGACCATTTAGCGTATGAATCGATTCGCACGGAGTATGATGTTGCTGATGAAGCAGCCCTCATCGGTAGAGCGGACACAACAACACCTCTTCTCCTTGCAGTTGGTCGTCTCGTCGCTCGGAAAGGACACCTTACATTGCTGCGTGCCATGCCTGCAATTGTCAAAGCACATCCTGGGGCCAAACTGGTTATTATCGGCCGAGGACACATGAGGAAAACCTTGTTGCGTCAAGCAAAACGCTTGGGAGTAGGAGATGCAGTGACCATTCAGCCGGGAATGGACTTTGAACGCTTAGCCCTCCATTTCCGTTCAGCTGATTTGGTAATTTATCCGTCTTACTACGAGGGCCAAGGCCTTATTCCATTGGAATCATTGGCCAGTGGAACTCCAGTTGTGACGGTAAATCAAGCACCTTTGACGGAGATGATTGACGAAACAGTCGGTGGTTTATTCACTTGTGGAGACCCTCAGGATCTTGCTCGTAGTGTGATTGAATCGTTGAATGAACCTGAACTTCGCCAACAACAGGCTGAACTCGGCCGTGAGCGAGTTCTCAACATGTACACCTATGAGCACAATGCAGAGGCATATGAAGCGATTTACCAGCGAATGCTCCAAGATTAAGCGCACAGAACGCAAAAAACCTCGTGGTGGTTGAAGCGGAAGGTCATTATTGGACGAGAGGTTGGGAAGGTACATGCAGGCTAAGGCGCTCCTTCTGGCTCTCCTCGTAGCAACGGTTTCGTTGTCGGGTTGTTTCGGAGAAGAAATGGAAAAAGCGACCGTCTTGGAAATTGAGGAGGAGGACACAAGAACCTTTGTCACTGACAAGTATGGGATGCCTGTTCAAGAGACACTTCTAGAAATGGAGTTCATGTTTAGCGATGTTGGAGAAACTGGAAAGGAGCCCAGTATTGGAATTACCTCAAGCGGTTGTATCTTTTTCATCGCAATGGAGAAAGTCATGAGGTCATGTGATGGTGGTGTTACATGGGAAGAAACCCAAGACCCGATACAATGCTCTCCAACGACCAGTGACCCGTACGGTTGGGTTGACCCAATTACAGACCGAATTTTCGGTGTCCAAATGATCGGGTTGGAAACCTCTTGGATCTGTTGGAGTGATGACGACGGCGAATCCTGGCTAGGAAACCCGCACGATTCAGGAACCACTCCGATTAACGACCACATCAAATTAGCAACTGGGCCTTGGACAAGTTCGGGCTACGGAGCATTAGGACAAATCACCGGCAGTTTTTATGAAACTGCCGTGTATTATTGCTACAATAAACTCGCAGGAATCTTCTGCTTCACAAGTTTTGACGGAGGCGCAACCTTCGAGGCTGGTGGCCAAATTATTGGACTTGCCACAACCAATGGAGGCTTACACGGAGCGATTTCAACTGCTGCAGATGGAACGGTATACGTTACTCCCAGAGTAGCGACTCCAACAGTGATCGTCTCGAAGGACAATGGCTTTTCTTGGTTTGAGCGATACATGGGAGAAGATGTTGGAACGCCGAATCCTCGCAAAAACTCAGAAGTATCAACCGATACCGACTCAAATGCTTACCATATCTGGACGGGAGGAGATGAAGGAATTTACATGTCAAGGTCCACGGATTCCGGAGAAAGTTGGGAGCAAGAGAGTATTCGTATCTCACCAAATCAAGTGATTTCAACGGTCTTCCCCCAAACCGATGCAGGCGACCCGGGAAGAATCGCCATAACTTACCTCGGTAGTGAGAATTCAGAGATGCTCAATGAATCAAACATTGATGGAAGTCCATGGGACGGAAATGCCCACTTTGCTCCAAACAACGCCACTTACCACCTTTACATCACCTACAGTTTGAATGCATTGGATGATGAACCAACCTTCCATACTTACCGGGTAACCGATGACCCTGTTCAAATCGGCTCAATCTGCTTGAACTCCGGCGATTGTAGGGACATTGGTGGTTCAAATCGTAATTTACTCGATTTCAATGACTTGCATATCGACCGTGAAGGAAGAGTGTACGTCGCTTTTGCTGATGGATGTACGGGTGATTGCGCCTCGAACGGCAATTCCACCGCCGAGGATTCACGAGACGGGCGCGGCTCGGTTTACTATCTCGCACAGGGCCCGAGTCTCTACGTCGATAAAGGTGAACTTTCACCTCTGGTTTGATATCTGTTCAAGCGGAAGTTCATTATCCCAACAACGGTTCGCCTGCTCCATGCAGCTAAGGGCATTGTTTCTCTCTTTGATGGTCATGACGCTCTCCCTATCGGGATGCTTTGGAGAGGAAGACATCACCGAGGTTGTGCAGGAGCCAACTCCGTTTGATTCACTTCCAAGCACAACAACATGGTACCATTATCCCGGTGGAGTCAATGCAACCAATGCCTCGATTGGATTTGATAATCTAACAGGCAATTCAACTCCTTACCCGGCTTTGGGGACCTATTATGGAATCGGAGATACAACATTTGAGCCAACGATAGGCGTCACTTCAACTGGAGGCATTCATTTCTCTTCATTTGGAGGCGCCGGCTCAGGTACCATGGTCTACACTTCCATGGACCAAGGTCAGACATGGAATAACATGGGTCCCTTTAACCCGGTTTTCCCGATAACAGATGTTGGCCAAGTCCCGTCTTCAAATGACCCTTACATCTACGTTGACAAATGGACGGATCGGATTGTTAAATTCGATATGCACGCTTTGACGGCTATGTTCGTTGAGTATTCCGATGATGACGGCCAAACATGGTCGATACCGTTCTCCGCAGAGGGGTATTACAGTCCTCAAGACCACCAATCAATTGCTTCAATGCCAGATGTTGACGGAATCGGTTTCTACGATACAATCTATGTGTTTTGCATCAACACAGGAAGTTCAGCCGCTGGGCCACAATGTTCACGCTCTCTGGATGGAGCACATACTTGGGATCTTCAGCGCCCTGGGTACCCAACAGGAACCGCTCAATGTTCAGGATTGCACGGGCATCTTGCTGGTTCTAACGACGGAGCCATTTACCGAGGCAACCCCTCCTGTGACGGCCCTGCTGTATATCGCAGCGTTGACGGCGGTTATTCATGGACTGAGCACACCATTACAACCGAAGTCCCCATGCAAGATGGATGGCACAGTCATGAAGTCGCAGTTGGTGCTGATGAAGCAGGAAATCTCTTCGCATCTTGGATCAGCATTGACCATATGCCCTGGATGGCTTATTCAAGGGACCAAGGAGATACGTGGTCTGAACCGATGATGGTCGCACCCCCCGAAGTCACAGAAACTGGCTTCCCAACAATATTTGCAGGCGATGAAGGGCGCGTTGTCGTTGGCTACATTGGTGAAAACGTAGACAATGGCGGTTGGTCCGGATACATGTCGGTCATGACAGATGCCTTCGCAGACAACCCCCTCATAACGACTGTAGCTGTAAATTCAGCAGATGACCCTCTTGACGCTACTGATGACTGTGGAAATGTTCGTTGCGGTGGATTTGGTGACTTTATCGATGTTGAAATTGATGACGAAGGCCGTCCATGGATTGCACTGGCCCACAACGTCAATGGGGAACTCGGAATTGTTGGAACCTATGTCTATGGTCCTTCTTTGTACGGTGACCTGCGTCTGCTTCCAGCGATAACAGCCGGTGGACCTGAAACGTTGTGATGGCATGGTCCTTCTGAACCTCTGGTCCTTGTCTCATCTGTTGATTTGGCTCTCAGCAGGACGTTGGACTACCCTTCGTTGGCCATTGTTTGTAGTGCTGTCACTCGCTTGGGAGTGTTTTGAATGGGCTATTGACGGTCAATCATGGGCTTCATTCGCTGTGGAGCCCCTTGAGAATAAAATCGCTGATGTTGTAGTGAATACCATAGGGTTCTGGATTGGTTCGCGATTGCGTATTGATTCAACGGACTCAGTTGTCCTCAGTACATCGTTCAAGAACTGAACAGTCTTGCTTTGACTTTGCGCATGTTGAGCCGGACTCCAAGGAGTAGTTTACGCCATAGAGGAAGACGTACAGGGTGGCTGAATACATCTCCAGACCTACGAACAATTTCATTCAATATGGATTGATATGCATCAGACATGATTTGAGGCTGTACTCGTGCGCGTGCATCCAGGTATCCGAAGAGATGGTTTGCTGAAGAGCGATGTCGCTTTATCATCTCAACGTATTCGATAATGAAGCCACGCCACGATGGCGATTTTGCAACATTCGTTTGATGCAAATCATGGATTGAGATATTGTGAGATGCGAGAATGTCCAAGGGTAGGTAGATTCGTCCACGCTCCATATCTTCGTTGATGTCTCTTAGGACATTGATAAGTTGCATTTGGATTCCTAAATCAACGGCATGAAGCCGTGCTGCTCTGTCTTCATATCCATAAATTTCAATCAAAATTAGGCCCACAGCGGATGCAACCTTGTAACAGTATGAGCGGAGTTCATCCCATGTTTTGTTTTGAACGGGGTAGAGGTCGTCTTCCATACCTTCTAGCACGGTCTCAAAGTCGTGAATTTTGATGGGAAACCTTGCGAAAACATCTTGCAAAGCGATGAAAATAGGATGGTCACTGGAGGTGATTTCCTCGTCCTGGGCCTTCTTTATTTTAATTCGGATATCAACAAGGGCCATCAAGCGACGACGGTACTCATCTTCAGGTAGTGCCGGTTCCTTTCCAGCATGAATTTCACTGATGATGCGCTGTCGAGCATCGGTTGCTTTTCGCAGTGAGTTGGTTTCCAAAATAGAGGGCTCTTCGTCTCCATCTACAATGTCGTCCACCCATCGGCACAAGGCATAGACCGCATGAACGGCTCTTCGCTTGTCATACTGAAGTGCTGAAAATGAAGAAAAGAAGGTCGTAGATGCCTCTCTGCATACCGACTCGCAGTAAGTGTAGGCATTGTCAACGAGAAGTTGTTTCATGTTGATTCCTCAAGCCGATGATGGTGCCCCAGTGACAGTTTCTTTTCGCTTTTGTTTGAGTGCGTTTCGACCTTCCTTTGATCGTTTCCGGCTTTCAAACCACGAGTCTACGCCGTTCCAATCAGGGATGATTCCAAGGCGGTCAAGGATTAGTTTGCTACTGATTCGAGCGGATTCGTAGATGACGGGAAGCCCGCTTCCCGGATGGGTGCCTCCACCAACGAGGTAAAGATTTTTGATTTCATCAAACTGGTTTTTTGGACGTCGCCAGAGCATTTGATCCAGGCCGTGAGCAAGGTTGAATACAGCCCCTCTGTAACAGTGGTCGCCCCAATCTTCGGGGGTGATGATGAGTTCAGTTTGGATGTGGTCTCGGAGGTTTCCAAATCCGAGTTTGGTTTCAATTTGGTCGATAATGCGATCGCGGTAGGCACTCTTCTCATCGTCCCAGTTGATGTTTTCGTGAATGTGAGAAACGGGGACAAGGGCGTAGATGGTGGAACATCCTTCAGGAGCAAGACCCGGGTCGGTAACACATGCGTTTTGAACATATACAGAGGGGTCATCCCATGTAAGCCTGTGATGATTTTCAATGTCTTCAAGATTTGATTCGTAATTTTCGGAAGCGTAAATTTGGTGGTGTGGTAAATTGTCAAAGGTCTTGTCAACTCCGAGATAAAGCATGAAGGTTGAACAAGAGTATTTTTTCGTGTCCAATTTCTTATTGCTCCATTTTTTACGCACATTGTCAGGGAATAATTGAGTCATTCCGTTTGCAAAATCAGCATTCATAATGACTTTGTCCGCCATGAAGTCACCTTGTTTTGTGGTCACTCCTTTGATGGTTTTACCTTCCATAATCACTTTCTGAACTTCTTCTTCCATGCGGAAGGTAACACCCAGGTCACGTGCGATTTCGGCCATTCGTTCGCTGACGCTACCGAGGCCTCCAATCGGATGAAAAATACCATATTCGTATTCGAGATATGCCAGCATTGTGAACAAGCTGGGGCAATTGAAAGGTGACATTCCGAGGTACTTCGTTTGAAAGGACATAGCAAGCATGAGGCGGTCATCATCAAACAGTTTCATCAAGTCTTTCGCAACACTTCGATGAGGGCGAAGCACGCTCGATACACGAATTGCGCGCTTGCTCAGAAGGTCGGTTGGACCGTACCAAGGCTCTTGTAGGCAAGCTTTTGACTTGTTGAGTTTGTTACTGTTGTCTTCAACATAGCGTTGGAAAGCGCTCGCGTTGCTGTCTCCCGAGAGGGTTCGGATTCGTTCAGTCATTTCATCAAGGTCACTGGTGCAGTCCAGTTGCCCACCTTGGCCGAATATTAGACGGTAATTCATATCGAGTTTGTGGAGTTTAAGTTCTTCATGAGCATCCATCCCGATGGCTTTGAAAATGTCTTCAATGACCTCTGGATAGTGAAAGAAGGTTGGACCGAGGTCAAACTTATATCCGTCTCGCTCAAACACTTTATTTCGTCCACCAACAGCCTTTGAGCGTTCAAACACGGTTACATCTACACCGGATTTCGCAAGAAGAAGGGATGATGCAAGACCCCCAGGGCCAGCGCCAATAATAGCCACCTTTGGTCGCACGCTGGTCGTCATATTCCTCGTGGAGGTGATTGGACATATAAAGGGAGGTTTTTACTCGCAAAGATTTACCTTCAAAAAATAACACATGGGCGGCAATAAAAGGACTACTTGATGATACTGTTCGGGTCAATAAGGACTGAGAATTCATCCAAATATGGCCCCATTGAACTGATCAGATCAACTTGAGGGTGTCCCTTGAGTACCATGCCATCCATGTACATCAAGGAGCGGATGATTGGAAAGGCCTCTTCGCCGAAGGAACATCCTGCTAACACTGCAGCCTTCACGGTTTTCATCATTTGTTCCGTCAAAGAAACTTCGCTGACCGAGGTTCCTACGAACCCGTCATACAAAGCCCCCATTGAATCATAATATGTTTGAAGCGTTTTTCCTGTTGGCTGAACATCAGCCATGGTCAGCATGGCGTCGTAAGCGTTTCGCAATTCACCCTTTGCCAAGAAGTAAAAGAAACCAAACAAAGCATTGCGAACATGGTCTGGAGCGTTGCATATTGCACCGGTGTCAATGAAGATGAAGTTCCCCTCATCGTCCATCATTGCATTGCCTGGGTGGAGGTCTCCGTGAAAGGTTCCGATTCCAAACATAAACGCCCCATGTATTCGAAACAGTTCAAGCATATCTGGCCAACTTAATGTGCCCTTTTCGAGGTGTTGCTCAAGGGTTGGATGGGTGATTTCTTCCATGACCAAAACATGACTATTGGAAAGTTCCTGCCACATTTTTGGAAATTTTAGTTTCGGCATGGGGAAATGAATCTCAATTTCATTTGCCTTTTCAATGAGGTTATTGCGCCCAGATATCTCATTTGTAAGATTTAACTCACGTAGTGTATAATCTTCAATGTGAGCTAAAAGACCAATTGGGTTGCCCACTTTTCTGAGCTTTCTACGGAAGAAAAGGCCAATGGTAATCCAACGCTTCATTCTACGGACATCCCGCTTGAACGATTCTTCAAAATCAGCCTTGATAATTTTCACAACAACTTTGGTGCCGTCTTTGAGTACACCACGGTGAATTTGACCGATACTCGCTGCTGCAAACGGCTCTTTTTCCAATGATTCAAAATTACCAATGAACCCTTCGGGTGCAAAGCGTTCGAGTAACTTCTGTGAATCCTCTGTAGGAATAGTCGCTCCTCTGCTGTACAACTGTTGTAATTCAATGCAACGTTCAGGTTCGATTAGATCTGGCCGTAGGGCAAAAATTTGGCCCAATTTTACCGCCAAAAGGCCCATGGATTGGATCTTGTTAACATCCACGGGTTTTTTGCCTTTCAACTGACGAAAGAAACGAAGGAACGTCAGCAATTTCATTGTCGCTCCTTCCTTGTTTAGTCGACCAGCTCAATGGCCTTGAGCTCATGGCGATGAATTAGGTAATGCCACAGGTTATCGGGTGTTCCTTCACCTTCAGTTCGCTGAATGACAATATTAGCATCTTTTGTGAATCGAGTTGAGAGTGCGCCCTCGATAATCCCATCGTCCATCTCCCACATAGGTAGCGCATCAGGGTCTGAGACCGGTGGATGGTTCAATCCTACAATCACATGGAATTGAGGGTCTACATCGTACTGTAACATGCCGAGCCCAGCGTGCTCCCACCAATCCATCATTTCGTCCAAGAACTCAATGTCATTATCTATAGAGCGTAGGGAGAAAGCGATTTCCCGACCGACACGATTTCCAATCTGGCGTAGCATGCGTCCCAAATCTATTCCCAAGACTTTCAAATTCGATAACTTACCTTCCGTCAGTCTCTTGCGAGCTTCATTAACTTCCTTACCCGCAGCGAAGAAAGCATCAGGGTCAAACGGAGTATCCTCATTAGGCAATTCTCCGTCAAATCCGAGCGCAACTGATACATTCTTCAAGAATGAACCTTCTCCAATCGTCAACCTTAATGGGTCGTTGATTTGGTTTTCAGTAAACCTTGCACGAGCTGTTTCCAAGGGCACAGCGGCTTCCCATATGGCATCGATCAGGTGAAGATGTGCTTGAGAAAAGGGTGATGACTCAATGATCAGAGCCGCATCTTCCTTTCCACGTCCTACTGGGTTGTCTTCAATGTTAAGGTATTGAATCACTTCAGATTGGTCTTGAACAAAGCCGAGGGAGTCCAATTCGTCGGAGTGACGTACCTCAATACTCGTATCCAATTTTTCAAAGAATCTGAGAGTACGTCCGTCCAAGTGTGTGATGATTTGTACGACTACTCCACGTACAGCAGCCGTATTAACTGCCTCAAGAGCGTCAGGATTTCTACAGAGGTGCAATATTCCAAACTGGCCGAGAAGGAGAATCAGTCGTTCTTCAGACTCATTAGCCATCTTTTGTAGCCGGTTGTAAATGTGTGTACGTTCTTTGAGTACGGCAAACCGTGGGTCATCTAAATCCCGACGTTGCTTCTCATAGGATGCATCGGTTTCGGTGATTCCTTGGGAAAGGTCTTCAAATCCACCTACGAGTCTGTCGAGTTGTTGTTTCCTCGATTGAATGATATGTTCCATGGCCTCGTTTACTCTGAGGCTCGAGAAAAGCATCGGGCGGTCTGCTGTTGCAGTAACGATTCCCATTTCTTGCAAACGAGAGAGGCTATTATAAGCGTCCAAACGAGTTGTATTGAGCTCTTTTGCAAGTTCGGATGCCTTCATTTTTGGTCTTGAGCCCAGAATAAGGATGGATCGGACCTCACGTTCATTGAGACCTGCTTCAAGGAGTAATTCTTCCCACATTTCAAGCGCCTCCAGTAACCTTTGAGATATCGGCCAAAATTTTCGCTACGTGGCGACGTGGACGAAACAACCAATCGTACACATAGTGAATCGTGTTGTCAGGGCCAATAAGGAACGATGATTTTGCCGGGAATTGGCCTAGATGCATTGGTACGTTGTACATGACGCCAACAGCTCGTTCAGGGTCAGCTAGCAACGGGAAGGGTAGATCGCCGAGCCCCAATTTGAATGAGGCCTGTTCTTCTACGGTGCCAGGTCCAATGCCAACAATTGAGCAGCCCGCAGACTGGAAGAGGTCATGTTGTTGCTTGAAGGTGAGGCATCCGCGCTTGCAGGTCGGGGAGTTGTGTCTGGAATAGAAGAATATCACACGCCAAGTTCCGTCGAGCGAGGTACTGTCAAAGAACTCACCAGTATCGGTTTCAAGTTTGAAAGATGGCGCTGCTTGTCCTACGAGATTGATTTTCATACTAATTCCTCAGACCGGTAGAATGTGGCCCATGCGAGACGCCTTGGTCCGCAGGTATGAACGATTCTGTGCACATTGCCCAACAATCAAGGGCACTCTGGTTTTTACATTGATGCCATATTGGAGCAACTGCGCTTCCTTGTCGGGATTATTTGTAATCAAATCGATTGATTCAACGCCCATGGTGTACAACATCTCAGCAGCGAAGTCATAGGTTCGCCCGTCCGCAGGCAAACCGAGAGCGAGGTTCGCATCCAACGTATCGTATCCCTCATCTTGCAGAGCATAGGCTTGCATCTTGGAATAGAGACCGATTCCTCGACCTTCTTGACGTAGGTAGACTATAGCTCCGTTTCCGGCTTCTTGTACAGCTTTCATAGAGGCATGCAATTGTGGCCCACAGTCGCATCTCAAGGAGCCGAAGGCATCTCCAGTCAAACACTCGGAGTGCATCCGCACGAGAGGTGTGCCTTGGGAAAGGTCGCCCACATAGAGGACTGAATGCTCCTTACCGGTATGGGGGTCGCGAAACGCCCTGATGCGGAATTCGCCGTGCTCGGTAGGTAGGATCGCATCAGCTTCTGGGTTTTTGACTACAGGTGTTTGGCTTGGTGGCTGCATGTTAGAAAAATCAACATTTTCTCATATAAACCCCTGTTCGTATCCGGCATAGGGTCTAAACGGTTCTTGATATAGTGAAAGAAGAACTTTTGACCATGGGCGGCTTAATCTGTGACCTGGGTGTTGCTGCTCGTGTGGTCACTGACAACAGGGTTCTCCTCGTTCAAGAGGCCCGAGGAAAGTACTCTGGGTGTTGGGGCCTCCCTAAAGGATACGTGGACGAGGGAGAGAGTCCTGAGCAAGCCGTCCTAAGAGAACTGCGTGAAGAAACAAACCTAGACGGCTCGGTGATCGGACTCGCTGCTGTTCGCACTGCACTCAGGAAAGACTGTCCAGCCATCTTCTTGTGTTACGATGTATCTGCTGCGCCTTCTGCCCTTCTTCGAAAATCAGAAGAGATTTCAGCCGCAGGTTGGTACACGCTGAGCGAAGTAGGACAACTGGACTGGGTCTCAGAAACCATGCAACAACTTGCAATAGAGGGTCTTAGGCACCGAAAAACAATGAAACCATCTCACAGCCTCACGACTCGCCAAACACCCTACGCTGTTTACAGTACTTCACACAAGGGGGGCTTGCAATGATTCCGCCCAGTCGGCTTAACGTCCACGGTGCAGTCAACTCTTCGGGGAACTTCATTGTCTACTGGATGACATCAGCCCGCAGAGCACATTGGAATCATGCTCTTGAGCATGCAATAGATCTTGCAAATCAACATCAACAGCCTCTCGTCGTCATCGAGTGCTTGGCCCTCAATCATCGATGGGCAAATGACCGAATCTCGACGTTCGTGCTTCAAGGAATGATCGATAACCGTGCGGCGTTTGCCCAAACAGGAGCCACCTACATTCCGTATGTTGAAACCCGCCCAAAGGAAGCTTCAGGTTTGCTTGAAGTATGGCTTGGTCAGGCAACAGCTTGCGTCATTGATGACTTTCCAACCTATTATCCAAGGTATGTCTTGGAAACTGCGCTAAAATTCAAAACTTGCGAACTTCATGTTGTTGATTCCAATGGTTTTATGGCCATGCGTGCTCAAGGGAGAGATTTCAAAACCGCTTACTCACTCCGTCGTCATCTGCACAAAACCATACTTGAGCACATGCATGAATTCCCGCTTGCCAATCCCTTGGACAATGCAAAAGACTTGCCAATGATTGATGCGACCCTAATTGAGGGTATTTTTGCTAAGAGCAACACCCCCCTCACGCCCTATGAGTATTTGTGGAGAGTCTCTGAAGGGGGCGATGTTGGTAAGGCTGCCCTTTCCAAACTGAATATTGATCATACTGTTCCGCCTGTCCTAACCAAGAAGGGCGGCAGCGTGGAAGCTCGCCGGCGATGGAAAGAGTTCCTTGCTCGCCGGCTCGTCAACTACAAGGAAATGCGCAATCAACCTCAAGAAAACGGGGCAAGCGGAATTTCACCATGGCTTCATTTCGGCCATATTGGCATCCACCAAATCCTCAACGAAATTTTCACAGCATACCGTTGGGATGTTTCGATGGTAACTCTGCCAAATAACGGACGAAGGCAAGGCTGGTGGGGATTGCCTGAGCCGGTTGAAGCCTTCCTTGATCAGGTCATCACATGGAGGGACATAGGGTTCATTCATTGCTCAATGATACCCGACCACACCGAATATTCATCACTTCCACAATGGGCACAAAAAACCCTCGCAGAACATTCTCAGGACCCCCGTTCCTATGTTTATACCTTTGAGCAATTTGAGCAAGCTCAAACTCACGACCCCTTGTGGAATGCGGCGCAGCAGCAACTAAGGCAAGAAGGAATCATACACAATTACCTCCGAATGCTCTGGGGAAAGAAAATTTTGGAATGGTCACCTGACTCACAAACCGCCATGGAATGGATGATTGCAATCAATGACCGTTGGGCTCTGGATGGAAGGGATCCGAATTCATACACTGGAATTGGATGGGTTATGGGTAAATTTGACAGAGGATGGACTGAGCGTGAGGTTTATGGAAAGATTCGCTGCATGACAACGGCGTCCACGATGAGAAAATTCAAGACCAAAGATTACATTGAGAAATACAGTAAAGACTCAACGAAGCAAACGGTCTTGGGTTCAGGGCCGTCACTTTACACTGCTCACCAATAAAGAGAGGACTCCCATGCCAACCTACGAACACATCGGCGAGTTTGACATGCCTGTGGAGCGTGTTTGGCAATGGTATGACAGCGCTGGGGCCTTCCGTAGAATCATGCCTGAATGGGAAGGAATCACTCCTTTGCAAGCAGGAGCGCTCAAGAATGGAGAGAAAACCAAATTCAAAGTAAGCATCGGGCCGATCAAGCAAAAATGGATTGCTGAACATCATGATGTGGTACAAGGCGAGGTCTTCCATGATCGAATGATCAAAGGTCCGTTTGGTGCGTGGGAACATGAACATCGTTTCCTCCCTGTTGATGCCTCATCTTCAAAAATTCATGATACGGTTCAATGGAAACTTCCCTTTCATATGTTGACTTGGTGGACTGCACCGTTCACGGTTAAGGGGAGAATGGACCAAATGTTTGCATATCGGACAACACGAGTTCACTCGGATTTGAAGCGCATTGCAGAATTTGACCACATGCCTCGGCAAAAGGTTCTCGTGAGTGGTTCAACAGGCCTTATCGGAATGCAATTATGCGCATTTTTGGCAGCAGCTGGGCATCATATTACGAGGCTTATTCGTCCAACAACCCGTCTTCCACCCGATGCATCAAACGATGCAGTTGTTGTTTGGGATGACCTCAAAGGCGAAGTTCTCAAGGGAGACCTTAACGGATTTGACACCGTTATTCACATGGCAGGGGCAGGAATCGGTGACAAGCGCTGGAACAAAAAAAGAAAGCAGATCATCGAAGAAAGTCGCACTGTCCCCACAAAAAACCTCACGACTCTACTTGGAAAACTTGACCGTCCACCAAAGGCCTTCATTTCCGGTTCAGCCATTGGATTTTATGGCAACAGGAAAGAGGAATTGATTGACGAGACCTCGGAAGGTGGCGATAATTTCTTGGCAAAAACCGTTCGAAATTGGGAACAGGCTGCCCAACCTTCCGTGGAAGCCGGCATCCGAACTGTTTGGATCCGAACAGGGATTGTCGTTACGCCCATGGGGGGCGCACTGAAGAAACTCCTTCTGCCAGCAAAACTTGGTGCCGGAGGGCCTGCTGGTGGAGGCAAGCAATATTATTCCTGGATATCTCTTGATGACCAAATATATGCGATTCATCATTTGATGATGAATCAAGAATGTGAAGGGCCATACAATTTGACTGCGCCTAACCCTGTGACTCAAAAACAATTTGCAAAGGCCATGGGGAAGGTTTTATTCAGGCCAGCATTCGCCCCACTCCCTGGATTTGTGCTTAAAATTCTCTTAGGAGAAATGGCTCAATCTCTTGTTCTTGATGGACAGCGTGTGTTGCCCAAACGTCTCATCTCAAGTGGATATACGTTCCAACATGATGGCCTTGAGCCATGTTTACGACAATGCCTTGGTAAACAAAGACTCTCCAGGTGAGAATGTGGGCAAAGTTGCATCGTGGGTTGGTAAAAACTTCCCACATTTTTCAATGATGTCTGAACTGGAGCAAGAGTGGACCAATCAAGACCTGCAAGGTTCGTGGAACGTCCTCTTCTTTTACCCCAAAGACCGGTCTCCCGGATGCAGTGTTCAAGCTCAAACTTTTGTCGATGAAGAAGAGCAATTTTCATCGTACGGAGCAAAGGTGTTCGGTGTTTCCAGCGACTCGATAAAATCACATACACAATTCAAGTGCGACATCGGGGGAAACTTAACCCTACTTTGTGATTCAAAATCGTCCCTTAGGAAGGAACTGGGCTTGGGCAAGACCCTCGGCATTATCCCGCATAGGGTCACATTTGTCCTTGACCCTGAGGGCGTAATCCGTTGGGTTTTCAACTCACAACTTGCTGTGAAAAAGCATGTTTATGGCTCGTTAAAATATCTTTCAACGCTTTGAAACGACAAATTTGAGGCAACAAATGTAGGAGAGGTTTTGATAATCCAATTCTCCATCCCCCTATCATGCGCGGCAAAGCGGTGATGGCGATTTTCGTCTGCCTCGCGCTTCTTCAAATCCCTTTTGCGTCCGCAGATGACAATGCTGCAAGCGCAAATGGCCTCACCGATGGAGTGAGTTCAAGCGGCTATGTTTGTTCAAACGACGGGTGTTCTCCTCAAGACAGCAAAGATTTTTGGAAAATACAAGGGAAAAAGGGAGACATTGTCCAAGTCACCTTCTCCGGGACCATGAGCAATCCTGCTTGGTGGTGCCCGGGTGACGGTTGGGAAGGGACCTATACGATGGGTTCCACATCTGCGAATGTTGACGACGGAAACCCAAGTCGCTCGCTCTCGACCACACTTTCCACGGCTGGTGAAATCAGTTTGAAAGTTGAAGGAAAGGATTCTTGGTGCAATGACGGTTTTGATTACACGTTAACTCCAAGTATCGACAAGACCAATCGTGATTCCGATGAAGATGGTTTTGTTGATACTGACGATGATTGTGTTGATCTCGTAGGGACATCAACCAACGACCGTAATGGATGTACGGATTCAGACGGCGACGGCTGGTCCGACCCAGATTCGGGCTGGGGTGCACAAAATGGAGCAGATGCTTTCCCCAGTGAAGCAACACAGTGGTTGGATTCGGATAATGATGGATACGGCGACAACCTCGAAGGTTACATGGGTGACCATTGTCAATTTAGCCGTGGTTATTCCTTTTCTGACCGATACGGGTGCATTGATTCGGATGGAGATTCATATTCTGACCCTGACCCTGGTGGCTTGAACGGATATGAGCCCTGGCACGCACACCCGATTGGTTTTGGAGATGCATTCTTCAACGATGCATCTCAATGGAACGACACCGATTCGGACGGCTATGGTGATAATTGGGCAGATGGTACACTTAACACCACGAGAGCGGTTTGGGAAATTGGCCAGTATTTCTTCAACGCAACTCAGCCCGATGCTTGCCCCTTTGTAACCGGCACATCATCTTCAGACCGCTTTGGTTGTCCGGATGCAGACGGCGACTCCTATTCGGACGGTGACCTAAATTGGACAATTGACAACGGTTCTGACGCCTTCCCTGCTGAGCCAAGTCAATGGGAAGATACTGACCGAGACGGTTGGGGCGACAACCAAACAGAAGGTGCTCTTTTCATTGATGATTTCCCTTTCAACCCAACTCAGTGGCGTGATACAGACGGCGATGGATGGGGTGACAATCAGACATATGGCGCAACTCAAGTCGATGCTTTCCCGTTTGTTCCTTCACAATACAGAGACAGTGATGGCGACGGATTTGGAGACAACCTTGCTGGCTTTGAAGGAGATGTTTGCGTATACTCTACTCCCGAAGAAGTAGATTCGGGATGGATTTCTCGTTTGGACCGTTTGGGTTGTAGAGACGTTGACCGGGATGGTTATTCAGACCCAACCGATGAGTGGATCGCTCATCCATCCGGTTTTGCAGACGCTTTCCCAAATGACCCAAGTCAATGGCACGACACCGATGACGACGGTTTTGGTGATAACCTTGAGTTCTTTGACGGGCAAGCATGGCGCCCGTCCTACCGGCCTGATGGCTGCAGAACGACGATGGGCGACTCAACGTTTGACCGGTGGGGCTGTCCTGATGGAGATGGTGATGGATGGTCAGACCCTACATCGTATTGGTTAGCAAGTCCTGGAGGGATGGGCGACGCCTATCCAGAGGATGAAACGCAATGGCACGACATAGACGGCGATGGCAGGGGAGACAACCCAATGGGGACTACAGCGGATGTTTGTCCCGATGTGGCAGGAACATCTGTTGGCCCTTCGTCAGGCGGGGACCGCTGGGGTTGCCAAGATACAGACGGCGATGGATGGTCCGATTTAGGCGACGCATTTATTCACGAGCCAACTCAATGGAGGGACAGTGATGGTGACGGATTTGGTGACCTCATTGAGGGCCATCAAGGCGACGCATGCCCTGAGACAAGGGGGACCTCCATACTCGACCGCTTGGGATGCAGAGATACCGACGGTGATGGGTGGTCGGACCCAACAGAGTCTTGGCCCGCTCATCCGTTTGGAACTGGAGATGCATTCCCAACGGAATCCCTGCAATGGAAAGATTCAGACCAGGATGGATTTGGAGACCTACCACTTGGTGCCCTTCGTGACGATTGCCCCGATGAGGCGGGAACTTCACAGCGCGATGTTCAGGGATGTGTTGACAACAACGGTGATGGTTGGTCAAACGAATACGGTGAATTTGCCGCAGCTATTGCCATCATGGGCGAAGATCCGGCGGCATCTTGGATGACATACCTTGTTGTTGGATTTGGATTCATTCTTGGTGCTGCAGGTGCGCTTATTGTTCGCACCTCGAAAGAGCGAGCACTGTTACTGGAGCAATTGGCCTTTGAAAAAGAGTTGGAATCCGGCCAGCAAGCACTCCTTGACCAGATACCCGAGCCAAGGCTGATTCCTATCGATGAACTTCCACCGCTCCCACTCGCACCAGGAGGTGAACCAGATGCGTGATCGTTCGAAAACAACTGCCGTCGCATTTACCATGCTTCTTTTCCTTTGTTGCATTCCTAGCGCACATGTTTCCGCAGAACTCACTCCCGATGAGCGACTCGCAGAGCAAGGTCTAACGCTCCTCGCTTTGCGCAACGATACCATTGATACCAACCAAGACGGAGATATTGATGCTGTTCGTGTTGTTGTTGTTCTCAATTCAACCCAATCTCAGAACGAGATGATTGTCAAGTTACGCGGACTTCACAAGGAGCGTGAAGTATTGGAGGTGCAGGAGATTGCCTTTGAATCTCAAACCAACATCAGTCTTGTTTACGATTCTTGGTCTACTGGAGAACATGACTTGAGGTTGGATTTCTTTGATCGTGATGGAGATTTTATCGCCACCTATCCACTTCCTACATTCTTGCTAAGACCCGCTTTACAAATCCCCCGAGTTAACCTTGGACTTGATGCCGCCCAAAGCATTCAGACCGGGGAAACCTGTACCATCAATCGCGATTTCTCAGATGAAACGGGCCCTCGGTATGGTGAAACAGGAGTTCGTACCTTCATTGGTGCGCCGTTTAGTGTACTAGATACACAACAATCGCTGGATTGCTCATCTTGGCCAGCGGGCGATTATGAATTGAAAGAAACCTATCGAAACGGTCTCGGTCAGACCGCAGAATCAACGCTGAACTTTACCATCTTCAACCGTCCACCACCCGATTTCACGCTTGGGGTTATGGGTCATCAGAACACGACAGATACGCCGTGTTCCATCATGGTCCAATCCGAGCAATCCATGGATTACACTCCCATGACCAAAGTTTGGTCGATTCAAGGAACTGTCATACAGGATGCTAACAGCACATCTCTTGATTGCTCAAATTTAGGGCCTGGCGTTCATCTTGTCACATTAGAAATCATTACAGAAAAAATGATTTCTTCAACAGAAGGAACGAACATCATTCGTCTTCCTTCACAAGAACAGATGGCCAACGAAAGCATCGCCTTACCATCGACCTCTCTAGGCTCAGATACTGAAACTAAATCTGTTGGTTGGTTTTCAATTGGTATTTTGGCTCTTGTTGTTACGATTCTTGTGTTCTTGATGCTTGTTAGAGTCCGTGAAGAACAACCACTGGACCTTCCAAATTTAGGTCCAGAACCACAAATTTTAGCGGACGGTAGTCCTGATGCCCAGGGCCTCCCTACGACCGTTGACGATCAAGGAATGCTTTGGCGTCAGCACCCAGATGGCTCGGTTGACTGGTGGGATCAAGACTGGAGAATCTGGCACAGATGGTGATGCAATGGAATTCATGGAAATCGCTGGTTATGCATTGGTCGTTTTTGTCACGTTGTTCAGCCTTAGGCTGTTCTATGTATGGTGGACACGTATACGTCCGTTGCGTCCAAAACTTGATCTCGTCTGGGAAGCAGATTGCGAGCACCTCACCACGGCGACTGTAGAAGGCAACGATATCACCTTCCACAAGGTAAGAGATTTTCACTGGCGCACAACAAGGGACCGTGATGAGCGTTGGGCTGATGAGGTCGCCGTTCGGTTGGATGAGCTCAAAGATGTCTGGTTCATGGTTGACCATTTTCACGCGATTAGAGGCATGGCTCATACGTACCTCACCTTCGAATTTGACTGCGGCACTTGTTTGTCGTTCTCATTTGAAACCCGCAGGGAAAAAGGCGAGCGGTACCACCCTTGGGATGGCTTATGGAGAGCATACGAACTCTACCTATTGGTTGGTTTTGAGCGGGATGTCACCGGGCTACGAACCCATGCTCGCAAGAACAAAGACTACATGTTCCGAGCCATCACTCCACCGGGCAAAGATAGAGATCTTTTACTTGGAATGATTCAGAAGTTGAATCAGCTTTCCGTGAGTCCGGAATGGTATCACTCATTGCTGACAACATGCAATACATCAATCGTCCGAATCGTGAACAAAGTTACTCCTGGAAGAATACCATTTTTGTGGCGTAATTTCCTTCCCGGTCATACACCGCGTGCCGCTTTCAAACTCAAACTGATCGAGGATTGGGGCGGTTATGAATCGACGCTTCAAAAGGCGAGAATTGATGAATTTGCCCAGGAATGGGATGGGGTAGAAGACTATTCTATGATGCTTAGAAACCGTTTGCCTAAGGGTCCTCATCGGACAGAGAACTGACCAGAAAAAGGCTTCCATTTTGGAAAGAACATTTGATATTCTTACTTGTTGCAACATTGTGGAGTCCCTGGCTGCCCATTTCCAAACGTTCTCCCGTAAGTTCAAATCGGGCGCCTGATAGTTCAACGCCTTCACAATAAGGTATTGCAAAAAGAGAAAAATTATTGCCCATGCCTATTTCTATAGAATAGTTGACTCCTTTGGAAAGTATTCTGATCTGCTTCTTCTTTCCAATAAATTCAGCGGCTATGCCGGAAGATATTGAAGTGAGAATGTTGGCCCACTCATGACCTCCATCTCCTCCCAATCCACCAACAATAACCGGGTTTTTTTGTTCAGATGCCTCACAATGAGCAAAGGCTTTTGCTAAATCATTGGAATGCTGGTCTTTGTTTTCAATGACCTTGCCTCCATTTGTAGAAAATTGTTCAAGCGTTTTTTCATCAACGCTATCCATGTCGCCGATGGTAATGTCAACGTTTAGTTTGTGCTCAAAGGCTCGGTTAAGCGCTCCATCACAAGCAATAACTTCTGAAGCTCCATCAGCGAGTTCACGTACCTTTTCGATTGTCGGCCAAGGGCCGTTCGCTAAAATAAGGCAATAATCACGGTCCATATGATGCCCAAACCGTGTTCCTTTCTCAATTTCACTGTTCTTGCGCATGAGGGGATGTGATTGACCCCCTTAGGGGGTCAAGAAAATAGTGAACAATGATTTTCAAGGTCGGAGTGTGTGACATACGCATGGCGGACGCTCGTTTTGGAACACCTGTGCAAAAAAGCGTTATGATTTTGATGTTGTTTTTGCTCACATCACTTTCTCCAATGGTGAATCATCATGATGGTGAAGTGTTGGGGGATTCCTTCGAAAATCCTCAATTTTCGTCACCATTCACACTTTCCAGTGGAGATGGACATGATTTCGCAGGTGCAGTCATCTCGTTTGATGGTCTTGAAAGTGCTACTGTACGAGATGAATCAGCGTTGGATTACTGGACGAGTGTGGAGCTCAACAATTCATCCGTTGAACATCACGGCGTCCCAGACATGAAACTTACTCGTCATTTTACGGAGCACTACTGTTGGAGCACGGAAGAAGGCTCAATACGAACTGCAATTCACACTCCAAGCGGATATTGGACTTCGATGCTCGTTGATAATGTGGCACCTGCAAGCACAAGTGAACTCGTTGACTGTGCTATTGCAGTGACTGAACAGGAGCGCCCACGTGTCCTCTACGCAGACGGAGACGACCTCAAAATGGGACGATACGCTGCTCAAAGTCAAAATTACTGGCAGGGGGCCCGATGGCATACAAGAACCATCTTTGAAAATGTGAACCCATCTCATTTGGAAATGGACATCACCCCTGAAGGGCTTGAATGGGGGCTTATGCGAACAGAGGATGGAGCTCTACATCAAGTGAACTTCAGCGGCAATTATTGGACCAAATATTTGCTTGATGCAGGCCCAGTTGGGACCGACATGGAATTGAAGGTTGACTCAGATGGGGTCGCTCATATCTTCTACACCCGTGTTTCCGATGGTTCGGCAGTCTTGCTTCGAATTGACGAATGGACTCATGAAACTCAAATTCTCTCCCAAGATGCATTGATGAGTTCTGAATTAGGTATGGGGTTGGACGCCAACAACATTGAGCAAGTGGCGACCGTGCTTCAAGGTCCAAACGGTTTTTCCATTGAGTTGATCCGTTCGCTTGAAGGCCAAGACTCCGGCCGAATCAATCCGACACCCTCTCTGATTATTGACGGCCAAGAGGACACCACAGAAGGAACAATGGCAATGGGCGACTTGAACGGAGACGGGTTCAGTGATCTGGTTGTAGCAACGCCAACGGCTGATGTTCTTGGTCACTCAAATAACGGTCGCGTTGATGTTTATCACGGCTCCAGCACAGGCCTCTCATCCGTGCCCGATGTTATCTTAGCGGGCGAGGGCGATGATTTCCATTTCGGAATGGGCATGAGTCTTGGCGACTTCAACGGAGACGGACTTCACGACTTGGCTGTTGGTATTCCAGGCTGGTACAATCTTACTCAAAGCGTGGGTATACAAGGGCAAGTTCAGATTTTCAACGGGCATGATGACGGTTTGTTGTCTCAGCCAACATGGACCGCCTCTGGATTTACCAATGATGGACTTGGAAGTGTTGTACAATCTCTCGAACAGGGTACAGGACATTCCGTATTGGCGGTATCTGCCCACGGATGGGGTAATGGATTAACCGGGACCGAAAATAAATCCGGTAAAATCAGCTTGTTTACCTTTGAAAACGGTGCCATGCTCTTGGAACGTAATTTGAGCCAGACTTCCAATGGAAACATGTTTGGCCGTTCCATGGAAGCCTGCGACATCAACGGAGATTCTTACGACGAGCTGATTGTAGGCAATACCGGTACTTACAACAACGCACTTTCATTCTCTTCAGTTGAATACTTTGAAGGTTCATCCACTGGTTACGATGGCACACCAATTCATGTCATTGAATCCAACCAACAGGGGAGATTGTTTGCCCATACCATCGCATGCTTGGCCGATATCAATTCGGATGGAATGGAGGAGCACATCATTACCGAGCCATTCAACAGTACAGGTGGTGGTTTCAGTGCAGGAAAGTTATGGCTTTTCAATGGAACAAACAATACCATGTCGGTTGAACCCGATTGGACGTACCTTTCCAGCGAGGCAAATGCTCGTATTGGAACTGATATCAAATCGGTTGGCGACATCAATGATGACGGTTATGGAGATGTTCTCATCAGCAAATTGGGCGGTGGCAATGCAGGAAGTATTGAGATTTTCCTTGGCTCAAATGAAGGCCTACAAGCCGAGTCTCAATTACTCGCTCAAGGATCGAGCAATCAATATCTTGGCGCTCTCCTTTCGGGCTATGGAGACGTTGACGGAGACGGTCTGAATGAAGTGGTCTATTCAATGCGAAACACCTCTGAAGGAACCAACTTTGGAGTTGAATATCCCGTCCTTTCTGAGCGAAATTGGGAATCGATTTCCTTCGGTTATGATGGAGTGCTCAACGGTCTTGAACTTGGGACTGCCACGCGAGGTGAGACATCAATGGTCTTTGGTGTTGAAAACAACAACGGCCATCAAATCATGAAACTTGAGCACATGAATGATGGAACACCTACGGGCCAATGGCTTGAGCAATGCATCGTCGCCTCAATTGACCCCTCGACTCAATTTACTTTTGATGTCCGCTCATCAGGAATACCAATTTTGCTTACTGAAGATGACCAACATATCGTTCTTCATACTGCAACTTCAATGACGGCAGTCCAAATGGACGTGGCAACCACTGGAACCATGGGTCAATACCTTGGGGCTGCATTGGATGATGATGGACAACAAATTCTTGCTTACACTTCTGGAACAGGTCAGCAAATCTTTGTCAGCCAGGAATCAACAAGCGGGTGGACCCACGAAATGGTCCGTTCAGCAGCCTCGCTTGGAGGGCCAATATCTGTCACAGCAGACGCTTCGGGAATTCCAAGTTTGGTTTACAGGCTCTCTACAGACCAACTTGAACTCGCACAGAAGTCAAGCGGTTGGTCACTCACATCTCTGGGGGCTGAGGGTGAAGCAGTTTCTACCCACCACCCCTCTATCATGATGCCCGATGGTACCCTTTCCATTGCTCTTGTAACATCAGACGGTAATGCAACCAACCTCTCGCTATGGAATTATGATGGTCAGGATTTACAATCGTCATTGATTTCAAATCAGTCTGATCTCGATGTTCAAATTTCAACAGCGCTTCTCAGTAACGGGTCACTTTTGGTGGCGACATTAACCTCCACAGGAGAACTTTCTCTATTCGAGCAATATCCTGGTTCGGCCAGTTGGCAGAATCACACGATTGCACAACCTACGGGCACAGACAATGAGTACCGACTTGACCTCTTTGGGGGGCAACATCCAGTGTTAGCAGTGCGGGCCAATTCAGTATCCTCCATTTACGGTATGAATGAGAGTGGATCTTGGCTTGCGATTGCTGAACGTCCAGCAGCAGCGGTAAACGGAGCCTGGGATGTTCTCCATACCGGCAGCCATTTGCTTCTTCTTACAAGCGAACCCAATACTCAACGAATAACGGTCAACACTCTCGACTTGAATCCAGCCACAAACTCATCAGCATCCTGGTTCACTGTACAATTTGGAACCATTGAATCATCAGGTCCAATGAACGGTATAATCGATGCCAACGGAACTGTACACCTTTCGTTTTGGGATACGGCCGCTGACGACGTCATTGCTCTGCGACTTTATGCAGACCAAGACCGAGACTTGGTGTTTGACCTCATCGATGCAATGCCTGCGGTAGGAAATCAATGGATGAATGCCGATTCTGATAATTACGGAGACAATCCACTTGGTCCGTTAGGAGATGATTGCCCCAATACAGCTGGCGTTTCAGGATGGCTTGTACAAGGCTGCTCCGACTTTGATACCGACGGATTTGCAGACCAAATTGATGATTGTCCCAACAATGGAGAAACATCTTGGATTGACCGATTTGGTTGTGAAGATGCTGACCAAGACGGCTGGTCTGATAACGGCCAAAGCTACATGGATGGTGACAGGTTCCCCGATAATTGGAAAATTTCTCTCGACAGTGACGGGGATACTTACGGTGATAATCACGGCCCGGATTGTTGTGATACAGTTTGGGATACGGCCATTGGAGATCTATTCCCTTACATTGCAAGCCAATACAAGGACAGAGACGGTGATGGCTTTGGAGATAACGATTCAGACAGTGTTCACGGAGACTTTTGTCCCTTTGACTGGGGTGGCTCTTACCGTGACCGAAACGGCTGTCTTGATTCAGACGGCGATGGGGCAAGCGACCCATCCGACTTTGGGACATCGCTTGAGTGGAACGAATCTATGGGGGCCGATATGTGGCCCAATGATGGGACGCAGTGGGCAGACAGTGACGGTGATGGCTTTGGAGACAACGGTTCTCTCAACGCAACAAACCCTGACAGTTTCCCCAACAATATCGCTGTAGCAAACGATTCAGACCAAGACGGTTATCCTGACCAATGGACTCAATTCTATAACGCTACATTTGATGACGACGGCGATGGTGTTGAAAATGCATTTGACCAATGCGGGGATTCCAATCTATCAATGGATGATATAGATGCGGAGGGATGCAATGAATTTGATTTTAGAAATCAAACAAAATCACCTCCTGTCTTGAACAACAAAGGCCTAACGCTTGATGGCTGCCCGACTCAATGGGGCAATTCAACCAAACCTGTTGTTGGATGTATGGATTCGGACGGGGATTCCTGGAGCGACATTAGCGATGCATTCCCTCTGGAACCAACGCAATGGTCTGACATTGATGGTGATGGTTTTGGTGACCAAATCAACGGTTTCCAAGGTGATGTTTGCCCGGCTGAAGTTGGCGTTCTCAACGGCACTGCTGGTGTAGGATGCAGGTACATTGATGCTTCAGATTCCGACGTAGACGGAGTGATCAACCAAGATGATATCTGCGCCAACACCCCCGCTGGCCAATCGGTTGACCAACAAGGCTGTGCACAATCACAACTCGACGATGATAACGATGGAATCACCAACGATATTGATCTGTGTCCTGGTTCGGTTCAAGGAGCGACTGTTGATACAGAAGGTTGCAGTTCCTTGCAGCGAGAGTCCGATTCTGATGGAGACGGTTTAAACGACCCTGAAGATTCCTGCCCAGGCACTGCTTCGGGTGCAGAAGTTGATGGAAACGGATGTTCAGAAGCCCAACGAGATTCAGATGGCGACGGAATATCGGACCTTGACGATGCCTGCGATGATACACCCGATGGGTTCCCAATTCTTGCCAACGGTTGTACTGACGAAGGTGCACTTGATACAGACCTGGATGGTGATGGTTATTATGGCGCTTACTCGTTCAATATTGACCCAGATACATTACTACGAACCAATCAACAAGGAGACCTCTATCCCACCGACGGTTCACAATGGTTTGACACGGATGGCGACGGCTACGGTGACAACAGTTCAGGAGTTAATGGAGACGATTGCCGAACTGAATTTGGGACCTCATTCGAAGATTATCTCGGTTGTTTTGATGACGGCGATGGTTGGCGAGATGAGTTTGAACCTGAAAACCTCAGAAACGATTCAACTCAGTGGAAGGATTCTGATGTTGATGGGTTTGGTGATAATTGGGGCGACCCTACTTGGAATTCTACCCGCGACCCCTCATGGCCTGGAATCTTCGTTGAAGGGGCTCAAAATGCTGATTTGTGTCCCAAAACAGTACCTGCACTGCGTCAAGCCGTTGATGAAAATGGATGTCACATTTCGGAACGAGACACCGACGGGGATGGAGTGTATGACAGTGATGACAATTGTGTAGATGAACCAAAGGGTTCGGATGGATACTCAGATGGTTGCCCGTATGTTCCTCTCTCAAAGAACGATGACGATGGTGGATTGTTGAGTGGTGGGACATTGATGATTGGCCTTGCAGGCGGTGGATTACTGCTCATCGTTATCGTCGTTGTTTCTCTGAGAATGATGAATCTTGAAGATGATGAAGATGATGACGACGATTATGACGACGATTATGACGGCGATTATGAAGATGATGATGACGAAGATGACGTGTTCAAGGCTCTGGATCGCAAAGCGAGTGCAGGTGCCTCACGCACTGTGAATCGTACGCAAAACCGCTCGTCAGCAAACGAAGTGAAAAAGGGCCCAAGTACACCGGCTCCTCAACAGCGTTCAGCTCCAGCAAGAAAGACTTCATCGAGCCCTCCCAGCCGTTCACCTGTTTCAAGAGGGCCACCTGGTGGAGCCAAGAAGGAAGTCCAGAAAGTCGCGAAGAAGAAGGCTGTGCCTTCTCAAGAGGAACCGTCTGCAAAGGTTCGCAAAGCAAAAATCAATGTTGACTTGAGTATTTTTGAAGACTGGCAAGTCGATGATAGAGATTCTGCTGTTGACTGGGTGGTGGACGAACTGAGTGATGGCGAAGAAGAGCGAGGAATCCTCATGCAGTTGCAGGGAATAGGTTGGTCAGCAGAACAATCGCGGGCTATCTTCAACCTTGCTCGAAATAAGTAAGTCTACCACTGTTAGAACTCATCACCCGTGAGGTCTTAAATGGAGGGCCGCGGTGGAACTTCACGGGGAGGGGTAAAATGGCCGATGACAATACCACCCCCAATCAACAAACCATTGCAGTTGATGATGCTGCAGCCTATTTTGGGGCCACGACATCCTCAGATATGCTGCATACGATGATGTCGATGCCTCGTGAACAAGCAATGGTCCAATTTTTTGATTTGCTTTCTGATATCGTTCTTCGGCCTGGAGACTTTGATTTTGAAGCCGCCAGTGAGCGCATGCAATGTGAAGGGGGAGAAATCTACTATCTTGTTGCAGGCCATCTTGGTCTGATGAGCATGCCTGACCCTCTTTTGGATGCATTAGGACTTCCCAATTCATCGGGTGATGTCTTGGGAGCAAAACTCGCTGCAATCGCCGCACCTCAAGAGTCTTCGTTGACTCAACTTGCAGATCCAATGCGCATGATGAAACTCTTTGCCGTTGCTCATCAAACTGGAAAAGCGGATGAGGTCCTGAAGTATATTTCTACATTTGAATCGTACATGAACTCGATTGAATCATCGGTGGAAACTCTTGTCAGCATCAACAACGAATTGGATGCAGCGCTTGATGTAAGTGGTCACGTACTACCAATTCCATCACTTGCAAGCGGCTCAGCATCCCCGGCCGAACTGAGTTTGCCAGAGGTTAAGGATACCCTTGAAACAGTGCCCAAAACCGTTGTTCCTCTTCCGTCAGTAGAGCCAACCCCCCAACCATCAAGCAACATCGAAGAAGTTGCAACCGTATCTGTTCCCCTGCCCAGTGAATCGGTCGAATTACCAACAGTCAAAGCGGAAGTAGTGCCTGAAGAGCCGATCAACGTTGAGAGTGAAAAACAAGTCGCTCGAGCAACACAGAATGCTTTCGCAGGAGCTTTTGACATCGAGCTTGGAAGCGATGATCAGCCGTCCGATACTGAAGCAGTGCTTGCTGAGGAGAACCCCGTTTCTGACCCTGTGATTGAGACAGAATCATCACCAGAACCAAAACCCGAAATTGGAGAGGAGGCTCCTGAAACAGAGGAAGAATTTGTCAGCGCTGCTGAACAATTCATTGCCGCTGACGAGGATAACAGCGGAGCCCTTTCAGTGGAAGAACTCGCTCATGCAACTGGGTCCACCCTTGAAGAGGCTACTGAATTGCATGCTGAAGCAGATACCGATGGCGATGGTGTCGTGACTCTTTCAGAATTTATTTCCTCTCCAGCAAGTGAACGGTCAGCCAGCATGCCAAAACCGATCGCTCCAGTTCGGAAACCACTGGCAGCGAATCAACAACCAACGCCGACTTCACCACCTGAAGTAAGGCAGAGGCCACAACCCCTTCCTCAACAAAACTGGCAACAGCCTCAACAGCAACGTGCGCCACAGCAAAATTGGCAACAACCTCAACAGCAACGGCCACCACAGCAAAATTGGCAACAACCTCAACAGGGTTGGCAGCAACCTCAAGCACCGGTGGTCCAACCAACCATTCGCTCAGGGGTGCACTGTAGAAGTTGCGGCATAGGCTTGGACCCATATTGGCGATTTTGCCCTATCTGTGGGCAACAGAATGTTGGTTACTGAAGGAATCATTCAACAAGGAATGTACCGTTTTCAACAATCACCGTTTCGTCAAGCCAAATACTTGGTGAATCCATAACCCCCGAAACATGAATCCCAACTGCGGAAGTACCGCCTAGTGTTGTGTTGTCACCGATTGAGAAGTAGGCAGTGCCGAGTCGCTTTTCATCTTCGAGCACGCTCCCCATGAGTCTTGCTTGAGGGTTCATTCCGAATCCGAACTCTGCAACCGTCCAAACATTTTCCTGATCTTTACTTCGTAAGCGTTTGGCAGCTTCGCCAAAAGCTTGACGAATTTGAGCGGCCGCAGTACCGCCTTTAACATCCACGACCAAACCATCTTCAATCTGAAGAACAACGGGTTCGTCAACCAGTGCGGAGTCCCACGACCCATCAATAACCACTGTGCCGTTCATGGTACCTTCTCTTGGTAGGGTGAAAATCTTCCCGGCAGGCAGATTGGTCAGCATCCTTGGACGGTTGCAGATTCCGTTATCATCAAGTTTCCATTCTCTCCAATTGACTTCAAAGGTAACGTTTGTTCCTGCATCTGATTTCACATTCACAATTCGCTTTCTTCGTAACACTGGAGACATTTCTCCCATGTGTTTTTTGATTGATGCAAAGTCTGCTGACATCCCACCTTGGGTAAACATCTCATTGGTCATTCCAGGCATTGTTGCCACTCTAGCACCATCTTTGATGGCTTGTCGGACGGCTCTCGTATGGGTGAGTGAATAGCGAGTTGGTGCGATGACGACCTGTTGTTGTCTCATGAGATTTGCGACAGGAGAGGGGGGCTCTTCTCCATGATGACGTCCTTTGGGCATGACCACAAGCAGTACCCTGTCAGACCGTTTTCCTGCCGCATCGTGGAGGGCCTGACCGATATCGGTGGTGGTTGGGTCGCACACAATCAGAATGTTCTCTCCGCGGCGCACATCCATACAGGTATCGATGACGGTGATTGCACTTTTCCCCATCAGCAGGCGTACGTCCACATCGTTATGGGCATGCGCATCATCATGCGTTTCTTCAACATCCGTGGCTGAATTCATTTCTTCTTCAATGGCAATGCCCTCATTTTCCGCAACCGCATCATCAAGGTCTGAATCGTCGGTAATCTCGGAGGAGTCGTCCTGACCTTTTCGCCGGAAAGGAGACACCATGATACCCGTAGAATTCTATTCTTCTTGAATGTGTGGTTCGTTCCTAAGGGTAAAGGAAAATTTTCATTCGTCAAGGTTGAAGGGAGTGTTCAAGAATACCAAGGTATTGGTAAACGCATGCAAGCCTATGACGACTTCCTTTCACGCGTTCAAGACATCCATAGATACAGTTCATTGCAAGGTCATCTGGGATGGGACCAAGAAGTATTGATGCCTTCTGGAGGCGGTGAATCAAGGGGCGAAATTTTAGCTTGGTTGGCGGGGAAGCGTCACGAGCATCTTACCGCACCAGAGCTGGGAGTCCTTCTAACTGAACTTGAATCACAGGAACTTGATGCAGACCAAGGTGCAAATGTTCGTGAAATGAGGAGGGCATACGATCAGGCAGTAAAACTTCCAAAGGAATTTGTTGAATCTTTCGCTAAGGTTCGCTCTGAAGCCCTTGTTGCATGGCAGGAAGCAAGAGCAGCGTCCGATTTTTCGATGTTCAAAGATACCCTTGAATCGTTGATTGGCATGACGCGAACAAAAATCAACTATCTCGGTATTTCAAGTACGCCATACGATGTCTTGTTGGATGAGTACGAAGTTGGTATGACCGTTGCAGATTATGACCCTTTATTTGCTGGGTTGAAAGAACGTTTGGTCCCTCTTCTACAATCCATCACAGAAGCACAAAAGAACATGGAGGAGCCCATCTTACCCGAGACACTTCGTTTTCCAACTTCGGGACAAGAGCGCTTTTGTGAAGAGATTTCAATCCGTATGGGCTTTGATTTTAGTGCTGGAAGAATGGATGCTTCAACCCACCCATTTTCAGCTGGACTTTGGCCGGGCGATACGAGATTCACGACCCGCTTTGACGAACAGGACCCGTTTTCATGCCTCTACGCAGTCATGCATGAGACTGGCCATGCACTTTACGAACAAGGCTTGGAACATTCCCATCGATACACTCCACGGGGAGCAGCAGTTTCACTTGGAGTTCACGAATCTCAGAGTCGTTTCTGGGAAAATCAAGTTGGCAGAACCGCAGCGTTCTGGGATGTCGCACTGCCGTTGTTTTACAATGAATTTCCAGATGCGCCCGAATGGGATTCCAATACCATGAATCAAATCGCAAATCGGGTCGAAAAAGGCTTTATCCGTGTTGAAGCGGATGAAGTAACTTATAACTTACATGTTATGATAAGATATGAGATTGAAAAACAACTCTTCAATGGAGAACTCACGGTTGAGGAGTTACCAAACGCCTGGAATACGATGTTCAGTGAATGGTTTGGAATTGAAGTTCCTGAAGATCGCCTTGGCTGTCTTCAAGACATTCACTGGTCAATGGGTGCCTTCGGTTATTTCCCGACCTACACCCTCGGCAATCTCTATGCTGCTCAACTTCTTGATGCTATGAAAGATGCTCTTGGAGACATTGACAGCATTATTTCTTCAGGAGATTGGGGTCCAATGCTCGATTGGCTTCGTCCCCGCATACATGAACGTGGAAGCCAGGTGACTCCGAGTCAACTTATTGAGGACGCCACCGGTAAGGCACCGACGCCAGAACCGTTTCTAGATTATGTTGAAAAGAAATATCGCACGCTGTACGGTCTGAATGACTGATCAGTTCCACGGTGTCATCAAGATGGGTTCACCTACTTCTCCAGGTTGAACCAATAATTTTCCTTTTTGTCCCGTACTCTCTGTTCGTTCAAACACCGGTACCCCTGCGACGACTGTGATTTGAGCCCATCCGACAAGTGACCGGCCTCTAAACGGGTTCCACCCGACGCGGCTCCACGAATTATGGTCTTCAACGACTGCCTCACTGCTCATGTCCACAAGTACAATGTCGCCATCATACCCTTCTTCCAAACGGCCTTTGCCAGTCATGTTGTAGCAATCTGCAACGTATGTTGACATCCATAGAACGACGTCTTCGATACTGCACATGCCATTCTTAGCGTGTGTAAGCATGACTGCTAACGATGTTTCGACTCCAGGCATGCCACTTGGGGCATTGGGGAATCCAAGGTTCTTCGCTTCCGTGGTATGGGGGGCGTGATCTGTTGCGATGCATTGGATGGTTCCATTTTTCATGTGCTTCCACAGGAGTTCTCGATCCTTTTTGTATCGTATCGGAGGATTCATTTGCAACCGTGTGCCTTCTCTTAGTACATCTTCTTCATCAAATGTCAGGTGTTGAGGCAGTGTTTCAGTCGTAATGATTGCCCCCTCGCCCTTTGCCTTGCTCGGGAGGGTCGTTCTTCCTTCCAACCATTCGCCTTCAATTCCACTGGTCAAGTGAAGGACATGCAGTCGGTGACCGGTCGCTTCTGCTAATTCTACAGCAAGTTGTGTTGCCAACAGTGCGGTTTTGTCATCTCTCCATTCAGCATGTGCTGCAATATCGGTTCTCGTTTTGTATGTCTCGTAGCGCTTGATAAGACGCTGCTCATCTTCTGCATGAACGGCGATGAGGCCAGCGGTTCCACCAAAAATAGCCTCAAGGGCCTTGCGCTCGTTGACCAAAAGCGTTCCAGTTGATGAGCCCATGAAGATCTTGATGCCGCATATTCCAGGAATCGCTAGAGGTGAATCAGGAGTCCCAACCGCATCTTGCAAGTCAGTGACGTTGTCGGGGGTAGCTCCAATGAAGAATCCATAATTGTTGACGCATTTTTTTGCAGCAGTATCGAGTTTCATGTTCATGCCTTCCAATGTTGTAATAGATGGCTTGTTGTTGGGCATGTCAAGAAATGAGGTCACTCCTCCGCTAACAGCAGCAGCAGATCCTGAGCCCAAATCCTCCTTTTCAGGCTGGCCAGGGTCGCGGAAATGACATTGCGGGTCAATGATTCCAGGGAGTAAATGCAGCCCTTCTGCATCAATCAATAACTCCCCATCGTTATGTGTTAGAGAGCCAGTGATATCGATTGATTCAATGACCCCGTTTACGATACGAAGGTCTCCTGTTGTTGTTTGGTTGGGCAGGACCATCGTCGCCCCCCGAATCAGCATGTTGCCTCTCATGTATATTCTCCAAACATGCCGAGTGCGATTCAGCACATCAACATAATGCTCAAACACTCAGCGTCGTAAGGCACCTTTTGGACGAAATGAATTGCATATCTTTTCGTCCATGTCCATGTAAGGCCCGTTCATCAAGTCAATACAATATGGTACAGATTTCCAAATTTCATCAATGGTTTCCCGTATTGCTTTTGGCCTTCCAGGGAGATTGAATATGAGGCTTGAACCTCTCAAGCCCCCAACTTGTCGGGAGAGTATTGCAGTAGGGACAAACGCCAGTGAGATACTGCGCATTTGTTCTCCAAAGCCGGGCATGATTCGATCGCAGACGGCAGTTGTCGCTTCAGGAGTAACATCACGTTCAGCCGGCCCTGTCCCTCCAGTGGTCACTACGACGTTGCATCCAACATCATCTACCAAGGATTTTATCGCCGTTTCAATGATGGCTTGGTCGTCCTTGACGCACCGGTAGTGAGCAATAAATGGACTTAGGATTGCTTCTTCAAAAAATGAAAGGATTGCTGGGCCTCCTTCATCTTCATACACTCCTTGGCTGGCTCTGTCACTGACCGTAAGAATCCCAAGACGAATAAGGTCGCCTACGTGTCCTTCTTTCCCTTCTCTTGAAGACTCATGCTCCATGGAAACAACTCACTGGTCGCCGTATTTGGCTACAATATCAGCATGGAAGTTGTCGAGGAGCGTGTCTTCAAACAATTCGGTTTGTCTACGCATTTTAGTGGAACGAATATGGAGAACCGCCATCAGAATAAAGACAATAATAATCATCGGAATGAAAACTTCAAGCTTGTATTGATGCATGAATTTGACGATGCCCTCGGCGGTATAAGCCCATGTTATGGAAGCGATGGATCCTCCAATAAATGTTGCAAGCAACACTCGCATGAACTGCATACGTGAAAGGAGCCCGAGCATGGCACCGACCAAGACGCCAGAAGCCATGAACGGAATCCATACAAAGACGATAAGGCCCCAGAATCCCCATTTGTTGATCATTTCTCGTTTCTCGTTTGCCATGTATTCAACCGTGGACAATGTGTCCCCAAGGAATTTCGTTTGAAGCATGCGACCGCCGAGCCCATCTTGACGTGCAATAGCAACGATCCGGTCGTCATTGGCGGATTTTCTCTCCACGCGTCCGGCTCCAGAACGGTCGGCTAGGGTGGAAATTTCGTTTCGAGTCTTGACAATCAATTCCTGACTTCCAAGGTGGTCCTCATTTCGTTCTGATATGAAGGTAAACAATTCATCTCTAATTTGGGTGGATGTTTTGTCAAAACGGAAGAAAGCGAATCGTTGTGTTGGGCGGTAGATGACCGAAACAAAGACGACACGGTCATCACTTGTGACGACTGCCCCATTCATTTCGACATCATTTCTGCGCGTGAAAAAGAGGTCCAAACTGTCTCTTACATCGTCTTCTACTCTTGAAAGGGAGTGCAATTCCGAGAAAAACGAGGAGTAATCCTGTTGCCCTTCTTCCTCAGCCTCAGATACTTCACGGGTTCCAATGCCTAAGCCGGAATCGAAGTCAATGGATTGACCTGCTCCAATTGTGCGTACGTTGAGTTGTACGGGTTTAAAGACTCTAAATATCGCAAATTCTTCCAGTAAATTTCTTAGAATCTCTGCACGAATTTCCTTGGCATCTGAGAGGGTGTTTTCAGTATTTTTGTAGGCAACCATGATGTCAATAGACAGGTCACGCGTTTCAATTTTGAATAAATCCTCGTCGACGTCAATGTTCAAACGGTCTGCGATCTCGTTGACGGTATCTTCAACCAAACGTGCAATGTGATTTCGGGACAGAATATCGTCAGTGTCTTGATGGTAGACCTTGTACATCACAGGGTAGAGGACAAGCAACGAGATAATTGAGAGTGATAGCGAGATAAATGCCATCCACCATGCTGGTATGCCAGCTGCCCCTCCGGTGAGCATGGCTGTTTCACGTCCGCCTCCCAATTCAGCCCCCATCAAGAGGTATCCCCAGTCTCCTAAGTCTTGAACGGTCCAGCATGAGCGAGAGCCTGCATCAGCAATACGAACATCTGAATGTTCAGTGTCGTCAACAAATGGAAGGAATGAAAGCGTTTCTTTGGAAATCGACAACTCAAAAGTCAGCGTTTTACTCATGTCTTGCATAACGATCGGAGAACTTGCATTGTTTTGCTCTCGGACACTGACCCTGAAGGTTAAGTCGTAGTCGCCTTCAGTTAGTTCGGAAAAGGGGGCTTTGAAATATGCACGGCCAGAATTGTTCTCCGTTTCTTCAATGATCCTCGTGGTTTCATCTGTAACTTGGAGTTCCTTGTCGCCATCCGCTTCAACAATTGAATAGTTGAGGAAGGCGACGCCGTTAGGTAAGTTGTGCCCAGCGATTGAGAACAATTCTCGGTCGGGGTCGGGGAAAATATTGAGCCAAGGCTCTTCAGAGATCTCTTCGCATTCATCGCCGATGTCCAAGAAAGTAGTGGACGCCTTATGATCCAGTGCCGTTGTGTTTCCAAAAACGCCTGAGGACATTGAAAAGAGGAGAAGGGCGAACAAAACCCCATAGGCGATGCCACCCATCAGCACGAAATCTTCTATTTTAGAGAGGAAGAGTTTGCCTCCACCCATACGACGTTGCCGTATTTCTTGGAGTTCTTTCGCTTCCTTGTCACGAGATTTTGAGTGCTCCTCATGGGCGTCGGAAGTTGCCTCGTGACCATCTCCTCCTTTGCCCATGGTTAGGGCAAGTCGGAACTTCCTCATGAACCCTTTTCCCTTCTTTGTTGAGGCAAGGCATGAAAGGGGGTCATTCTATAGATTATCCGGTGCGTGAAAAAGCGCTCCAAACTGAGCGTTATATTTTCCAAGGGTTCATTCAGGTTTCACACTGGACCAAAAGTTTCCATCGCTTTCTACCTGGTCTTCCCTCACTTGTGTTCGTTGTTCGGCAGGTGATTTGGAAGAAAAGTAGTCTTCTGAGTTGTTTGAGCGTGTTTTTTCCAATTGCTTTTGAGCGAATTCACTGTTCGGGAAAAGAGCGAGTCGGAAGGCCCCCAATGCGATGATTTGTACGGTAATGCCTGCAAGGAGAAATGGAATTGAAAAGCAGACCATGAAGATACTCAACATTACGCTCTCTCCAAAGACGCCGGGCAGAATGAACAGGGGTGCAAGCGTAAATGGCATTCCAAAGAAAAACAAGAACACGCCACTGATTGCCGAACCCAACCGTTGACTGGTGGGTAATGGGGTCGAGTCAGAATCTATTTCCATGGTTAAACCCCGATACATGTTGGTGGGTTAGGCCGGACTTGAACCAGCGACCTCGGCATCTTCAGTGCCGCGCTCTCCCAACTAAGCTACTAACCCGTGTGTTCTTCGCGAGAACCCTCGCCATATCAAGCCTTCCGATGAGACCGTTTCACAACGATGCCGAAATCACTCAAAGCCACCGTTCAAACTGCATCTTTCAATACATCGTTTTGCATCTCAAATAGGGTCTTCATACCACCATCTGCACTTGACAATAATGCCGTCAATTCTTCAGCAGAAAAGGTCGATTCTTCACCCGTCCCTTGGACTTCAACATACTTGCCATCGCTGGTTTTGATAACATTCATATCAACATCTGCATTTGAGTCAAGAATGTAATCCAAGTCGAGGTAAACATCGCCTTCAATCAGTCCTACTGAGATTGCCGCAAGGTCATGAGGGAGGACATCCATTTCGTGATTTTTCCGTTCAATAGCAGAGAGTTGGGGCGGTGTCCAACCTTCCTTGCGTTGTTCAAATGTGGGGCGAAGATCAGAGGGCAGACAATCACCACTTGCAATGAGGCGTCGTACAGCCAAACGCAAAGCGATGTTTGCTGCAGTAATTGAAGCACAACGTGTCCCTCCATCGGCGTTGAGTACATCACAGTCCAGGTTGAGAGCGACAGGGCCCAATGCTTCAAGATCTACAGCAGCACGAAGTGAGCGCGCAATGAGACGTTCAATTTCTTGTGTGCGCCCTTTTGCACCATTACGTTCCCGGCGAAATCGTGAATCCGTTGACCCTGGGAGTAGAGAGTATTCAGCATGAACCCAACCCTTGGTAGCGTCTCGAGGAAACCATCGTGGCAGTTTGGATTCCTTTGTACAGCATGCCAAAACAACCGTATCTCCTTGGCGATAAAGTACCGATGCAAGGGCATTTGGGGTGAAGTCCAGTTGAACTTCAATGTCTCGCATTTCATCTTCTTTTCTAGAGAGTTCCAAGTTGGTCTTGAATTTGGCCATGTTTGGCCCAGCGGGTTTGCTTCATCAAGCCTTCTCACAGACCATAATGGCCAACACGCACCTTCAAAGCGTCTTACTAGGTGGAGTATTCATGTCCCAGCCACAAGCAGTAATTTGTGGAGTTGCCCGAACACCCATCGGTAAATTCCTCGGCACATTATCTGGCTTTTCAGCAGTTGAACTCGGTTCGTTGACGGTGAAGGAATTATTGAAGCGAACCAACATCAATCCAGAGTCCGGTATCATTGAAGAAGTTATTTTCGGACAAGTTTTGCAAGCGGGATCCGGCCAAAATCCGGCGCGACAGGTCGCATTGGGCGCTGGATTGCCAGTGACGACCCCTTGTACGACCGTCAACAAAGTATGCGGGTCTTCACTTAAGGCGGCTATGATGGCTGCGAACAGCATTCGTGCTGGAGAATACAAGGTTCTCATCGCCGGAGGTATGGAGAGCATGAGTAATGCTCCGCAGTTGTTAATGGGTCAACGCAAAGGGAAAAAGATGGGTTCATCCACTCTCGTTGACTCAATGATTCACGACGGACTATGGGATGTTTACAATGACGTACACATGGGATTAACCGGTGAAACTGTTGCAAAAGAATGCAACATAAGCCGAGATGATGCGGACCAGTTTGCATTACGTAGCCAACAACGAGCAGCGAAAGCAACCGAAGAAGGATGGTTTGATTGGGAAACCTTCACTGTCGAAGTTCCTCAGCGAAGAGCCGACCCCATATCTTTCGCATCAGATGAAGGAATCCGCGGCCAAACGACTCTTGAATCGCTATCAAAACTGCGCCCTGCATTTGACCGAGATGGCATGGTGACTGCTGGAAATGCAAGCACGCTCAATGATGGTGCGAGTGCAGTATTGGTTGCTGAGGAATCCTTCGCTCGAGAGCAAGGGTGGGAAATAATCGCTTATATTCGAGATTATTGCACATCTGGCGTTGAGCCGGCCCGGGTCATGAGTGCTCCGATTCCCGCCGTCAAGACATTGTTAGAGAGAAACGAACTTGATGTTCTTGACGTTGATGTCTATGAGCATAACGAGGCTTTCGCTTCTGCGTCTTGCGCCGTGGCCCAAGAAGTTGGAATACCCGATGACCGCTTCAATCTTCACGGTGGTGCAGTAAGTCTTGGACATCCGCTTGGTGCAAGTGGAACGCGCTGCTTGATTACACTATTAGGGGTTATGCGACGCATTGAAGCAGCCTCTGGGATCGTGACTCTTTGCCTCGGTGGAGGCAATGCCGTAGCGATGTACGTAACACGCGATGTTTGAACTCAAGCCCCATTTTCCCCTTCTTTGAACGGTTCATGCTAAATAGGGAGCGGCGGGGGCTTCACATTGGGTGTGTACCAATGGGTTCCTTTCAAGACCTCGGCATAAGTGATGCACTTGCGGAAGTATTGTCTTCCCAAGGTATCAATGAGCCGTTCGAAGTTCAAGTTGAATCTATTCCTCCAGCAATGGAAGGAAAAGATGTTTCATGCAGAGCCCCAACCGGTTCAGGAAAAACTCTCGCTTTTGGACTTCCCATGTTGGAACAGGTTTCCTATGCAGAACCAAATCGCCCACGCGCGCTTATTCTCACTCCGACCCGAGAACTTGCTGAACAAATATACGGTGTCCTCAAACCTCTTGCTCGTGTAATCGACCGAACGGTTGGCACCGTATATGGCGGTGTTTCCTACAAGAATCAATACCGCGCTCTTGAGCGTGGATTGGATGTTGTCGTTGCGTGTCCAGGGCGTCTTCTTGACTTGATGGAACGAGGAGCAGTCGTGCTCAAGGATGTTGAAGTTGTTGTTATTGACGAAGCTGACCGAATGGCTGACATGGGATTCATGGAACCTGTTTGCGATATCCTTGATCGCTGTTTACCCGACCGCCAAACTGTCCTTTTCAGCGCCACGCTTGATGATGAGGTTGCCGACCTCATCAAACGATATCAGCGAGACCCTGTCCGTCTTGAAGTTGGAGCAGAAGAAGTATCCATCACGGATATGGAGCATCATTTCTGGCTCATGCCTCATTCAAAGAAATCACCCATCTCTGCCGAACTGATACGTAGTTGCGGACGAACGGTTGTTTTCTGCCGAACTCGTCTCGGCGTTGAGCGAGTAAACGAAGAATTACTTGACGACGGTATTGGTGTCCGTGGGCTCCATGGAGGTTTGTCACAACGTCAACGTGATAGAGCAATGCAGGCGTTCAAACACGGAGAATGTATGGCTCTTGTCGCTACAGATGTTGCTGCAAGGGGACTGGATGTTGAAGGAGTCAACTGTGTGATTCATTACGATCCACCCGAGAATGGCAAAGCGTACAAGCATCGCAGTGGCCGAACTGCTCGCGGTGGAGCGAGCGGTGTCGTAGTTTCTCTTGTACAACGGCCGCAGAAGAAAATGTACAACCGTCTTCAGAAGAATGTTGGTGTGAATGTTGATTTCACTCCACCCGACTTTGGCTCATTGCCCACATTTGAAGTTGAATACATACCGCCAGAACCGCGTTCAAGAAACCGCCGCGAGCGAAATCATGGGCGCTCTGGCGGTGGAGGATACGGCTCACGTGGCCGAGGAGACCGCCGAGATGGAGGCCGCCGAGATGGAGGCCGCCGAGATGGTGGAGGAAATTACGGACGCCGAGATGGTGGGCGTCGGGATGGAGGCCGCCGAGATGGCGGGCGTCGAGATGGAGGTCGCCGAGATGGTGGAGGAAATTACGGACGTCGAGATGGTGGTCGGCCAGATTACAACCGCAACGAGCGCAATCAACGTGATGGCGGATATCGCAGAGGCGATGACCGTGGTGGCGAAAGAAGGTCTCAGGATGGTGAACGCCGAGATCATCGTGGAGGTGGTGAACAACGCCACAGCGACCGAAGAGACAATCGTGGAAATTACGGCGGAGGTCAGCGTGGTGAAAACCGTGACGGTGGCCGCCAAGAGAGCCGTGGTGGCCGTCAAGGTGGTCGGGAGAGTCGTCGCGACGAACCACGTCAGGACAGCGGATATCATGGGCGTTCAGCTCCTCAACGAGAGAATGCCTCTCGTGGCGAAAGCACCGGAGAGAAGAAGCAATCCAAGGGCAAGCGAGCACCTCCACCCAGACCCCGTTCTGGGCCTCGGCCACCAAGGGCTAACTTTGCACGGCGCCGTGGTTCACCAGTCCGAACATTCAAGCGAAAGAAGTGATGAAGAGTTCCATCTCATTTGAGATTACACTTTTCTTCGAATTGTCAGGAACAAGAATACTAGGAGAATGAGTGCCAACGCCCACCCTCCATAAATCAGCATCTGTTCTTCTGTGGAACTTGATAGACCGTTGGGCTCCCAAGCGCATATGCAGCCTAAATCTAATGTTGCTTTCAATCCGTCATAGCACTATGTCTTGGTCAAATGAAGGCGAACGACCCTTGCCTCTCCTCTGTGCAAGTCGGATTCATCAAGTACTGTGGTTTCCACAGATGCATGAATGATATCCATTTTTGGTGCATATTCACCGGTCATTTCGGCAAGCAGAAGATCAAGGTCAAAGAGCAAATCCAACGATTTGGGTCCGCCACTCGAGAGTGGGAGTTGGCTTTGGTGGTAGCCCTCCATCACAAAATGCCCTCCAGGATTAAGTGAATGGAGCATACGAGGCATGTGTCGCTTACGAATCACAGATGGAGTATGAAACCAGGAGCAAGCGATTAAATCGTATTTTTCCTGGTCAAACGACCTCGTGACCAAATCATCAATATGATAGTCGACGGCTACTTGATGTGCTTCAGCTAAAAGAAAGCACTTTTTCATGCCCTCTTTTGAGAGGTCAAAGACCTCTGCCTTCCAACCTTTGGTAGCCGCCCATACTGCATTTCTCCCTTCCCCATCAGCGGGAAATAACGCCCGAGAGTTGGATTTTGGGGTCATTGATTCAATACGAATCTTGAGCCATTGGTTTGGTTCTCTACCGTAGGCATATTCATCCAACCCGAACCTTCGGTCCCACATTTCCGCACTTGATGTTGCATTTTCATCCATCACTCTTCCTCCGAACCGGGCGATGGTGCAGACATGATTCCAGACTCCTCAACAACCTCGCAAGCACCAGGAAGCACTCCCAATAAATCGTCAGTAGAGAGTCCTGTTATCTTGTAGATTTGATTTGCAACACGTTCTTTCTTGACCATTCCTGGCCGAAGTACGGCGTATCTTGGGCACATTGTCTTGATCTCATCAGGCGAACCTGTAATCATGAGAGGAACTCCGTTAATTGCTACGATTCCGATTCCGATTTCAACATTCAAGTCCTTGTACCAAGTTCGTTGTCCACGAACAATAAATGCGCCTTTCCCAACATACTCTCCGGTTTGTGCAGTCTTGGATACTTGGGCTGGCTTGACGCTATAGACCGTTCCATGTGAGCCGCCACTGTTCCATGCACGACTCCATGAAAGAGCTAAAGTGGCGGCCTGAGAGAGTTTATTTTCATTGATTCGTTCATCCCCCAGTTTGTCCACGAGGCGGTAAGCTGGCACATCTTTTGGAAGATGGCTTGGTCTACGTTCTTCAAGGGCAAAACCCTGTGTAGCTCTGAGGCTGCAAGACGGGGCGCCATGCAGGTCTGCATGCAGGTACATATCTGAGCCTGACAAATGCTTTTTGACGATTGCATCGTTTCCTTTTGCATCCTTTCCTCCAACCAGAAGATGTCCACCACTGACAACACCCCAGCGGTGTTGTTCAAACCACATACGCTTGCTGCGCTTGAGTCGATTGAGCTTGCCGCTTGCTTTCTGTTTCATTTCTTTCTTTTTCGCTCGTTTGAGTTGCCGTTCCGTTTCTTCAAGGGCCTCAACAGCACCGCTCGTCTTGTTCTTTTGTTTTCTCGCTGATTCGAAATACCGTTGGGCATTTTGGTGAACCGTTGCATCAAGTTCGAGCAGTACCTGTGGGCCCTTTGCTTCGTTTTCTTCATCAGGGAGGATAATATTGATTTCACGTTTTGAAGGATTCACAGAAGTGATCCAAGGAATTGATTTGGATGCTTTTTTGACCGCATCCCATCCATTTGCTTCTACGGCTTCTTTGGTTTGATTCAACAGACTTTCCACATGGGTCCAATGTTCTTGAATCAAGTGTCCAAGGCGCTGCTGCTTCTCAATTTTGACGCCAAATCCAGAAAGTGCCTTTTCTTGTTGTGCCTTTCGACGTTCAAGCCGTTCTGCTCCAGTTGATTGACCCCTTCCAGGTCCCGCCTGTTCAAACCGTTCTTCTTCTCTCCGTTGGAGGGCGTGAGCGTCGTGACTTCCCTTCCAAGCATCCACAGATTGGCGTAGTGAGGGGAAACTTACTATGGCGCTTCCATCATGTGAAGGCAATAAAATAGGTGTTGCTTCCTTTGTTCGCTGCTCAAGCCACTGGTGTTGTTCGACCAAGGGCAAAGCTTGGTACTCATCTTCCCAATTTTCCTTGTCATTTTCGGTTAATTGAACAATGAGATGACCATTATCGGATGAGTCAAGGTCCTCAAGCAGAGATTTTAGTGCATTGTACACTTCCTTAACATCTGCTTCTGCAGGGTTCATGTTCGGTTCATGCTGGGCAAGTTCGCACACAGCATTGGCATGAGTTCCTCCGAGGTTTGCCTTTCCTCCTAGCGTTGAAACAAGGTCACGGTCGGATTTAGCGAGAAGTTCATTCATTGCTTCAAGAGTCAGTGAGTAAGGGTCCATTGCAGCAGGAGGAGGGATGTATTCCACTCCTTTCTTGAGTGTTCGTCCTGCGTATGATGCATGGGTTAAGGGTTGCACGATGATCCCGTTTTCATCAACGAGGATGATGTTACCGTCGCGAAAAACTTCTACGTAGAGGGTTCGTTCTCCACCTTTTGTGTCAAAATGGAAAGACAGAACACGGTCAAAGCCAACCTGCTTTACTGCTGTAAGTCGAGCATTCCGCAGGTGTTTTCGCAGAACCATTGCGAACGGAGGAGGAGTCATCGGCATGGGGCGGTCTCGCTGCGATGTGTAGATTCGTTCGCCTCGGACCAAAACCAAATCAGATTGTTCAGAGCCCTTTGGATTGATTCTAAGAACAACTTGTTCGTAATGTGGCATGTAGGCTTTTTTGACATAGGCTCCGGCGAATTGGTTGAGTTCACGGGCGATGGCGCGCAAATCAAAACCAGACATTGCCTTCTTCAATTCAAACCGCCCCTAATTTCTCTGCAAGGTTGAGGTCTATTGAAGGTTCTTCATGTATCATAGGCAACCGCATGGCCTTTGATTTTCTACTTTGATTGCAAATCGATCCCAAAAGAGGTTCTATTTCCAAACGAGGAATCATTCTTCTTTTTCAGAAAATTTCAGCAAGACCTTTCCGATATTCTTGGCATCGTGGATGAATTGGTGCGCTTTTTGCACCTCTTCTGCAGGGAAAATCCGGTCAACAGTTGGATGAAGATGCCCCTCTTGGATTCCTTCAATAATCCGAGTGAGTTGTCGCTGCATGACCTCTTCATCCGTCCATGTCCCCATGTGTACGCCAAACACAGAGCGGTTACGTGTCATCAATCGGAGAGGGTCAAACTTTGGCGTTTTTCTTAATGCCAACAGAGCTTTGATTCGAGAACGCTTTGATGTGGGGGCTGCAGCAGATAGGCCGTAAGTGTACAAGCGCCCCCCTTCAGCAACTACTGAGAGGCTCCGTTTGAGATGCTCTCCACCAATCGGGTCCAGAACGTGATCAACACCTCTTCCTTCCGTTTCTTTGCGAACGATGTCCACGAAATCTTCGTTATGGCGATCGATAGGTCTGCCTCCATATTGCTCGATGATGTTATGCTTAGGAGCCGAAGATGTAGCCCAAACGCGCTTGACACCTGCCCATTTACAAAGTTGAAGGGCAGCGATTCCGACACCACCTGCTCCTCCATGGATCAAGACGCTATGCTCTGGTTCCATGTGGCCAAGATGATGAAGCATATGGTGGGCTGTTAGGTATACGACAGGTGTTGCTGCAGCGGCTTCCAATGAGATGCCTTCGGGCAGTGGAATTGCCCTTGAAGTATCACAGATAGCATGGCTGGCCTGGCTCCCATTTCGCATTGCAGCAACAACCCTTTGACCGAGTGTAAACGAAGTTACACCTTCACCAAGGGCATCAACATAGCCGCTCAATTCGTATCCTGGTGTGAAAGGGTACGGCGGGCGAGGGTTGTAAAAGCCCATACGCATCAGCAGATCTGCAAAATTAATGCCTGCAAAAACTACCCTTATTCGGATTTGATTTCTCCCAGGTGTTGGCATGTCCATTGATTGGACATTGATGGTGGATACACCACCCGATTTGTTGATGACGACTTTTCTTGGCATGAATTACACTCCTTGTTGATTTACAGTCCAAATACTGTTGTTGTTGGAAACATGCCCTTCCATTTCAAGAGAAATCAGATGGGAAATG
>PBTH01000048.1 GCA_002726495.1 Methanobacteriota archaeon
CATCCTCCCCTTTTGGTTGATGATGTGGTTCGCACCTGAACACGAACGAACAAAACAAATGATGAGCAATGAATGGCTCTTTTTGGCTCCGTTGCTGCTAGCTTATACCGTTGCAGTCATACCAAGCCTACCAAGCATACTTCTCGCATTCAGTAGCGAAATGCCGACACCTGCATTGGTCATTAACATGTTTTCCGAAGATGAGGTTATTCTCATTGGTTGGTTGCATTTTCTCGCTTTCGATCTTTTGGCAGGTCGCTGGACATGGGAGCGTTTGATGGAAGCAAAACAACCTATTTTCGTGAGCATGCCCGTTCTCTTCTTGAGCATGATGGTAGCTCCTCTTGGCTGCCTGCTCGGTATGTTTGTCACTCGCATCGCAATCACGACGACGGAGTGACGGTCCTTCCACCTGCCGTGGAAATTTACTTCATCGGCCAATGACGAAACCAATTCGTTGTGATTTAATTATCCCCACGTACAGGGTTCCAAAACGGTTTGGCCGCCCATAAAGGGCTGCAATACTTCGGGGATTTTTACTCGCCCATCTTCAAGTTGATTTTGCTCCATGATGGCAACCAACGCTCTTGATGTGGCAACTGCGGTTGAATTAAGGGTGTGGGCAATCGGTTGATTCGGGTGGCCAGGTTGGCCATAACGGATTGAAAGACGGTTTGCTTGGTAATCCGTACAGTTTGAGCATGAGACGATTTCCTTGTATTGGTTAGCACCAGGAATCCAGGCTTCCAAATCATACTTCTTTGCTGCCACTGTACCCATGTCTCCAGTACAGATGTTGACAATTTCATAATGGATGCCCAAACTGTTCCACAAATCCACACAATTGGTGAGCAGTTCCTCATGAAGTTCCCAAGAATCTTCTGGCTTTGCAATGATGATTTGTTCAATTTTTGTAAATTGATGGACCCTCCAGATACCAAGGTCGGATTGTCCGTGACTGCCGACTTCACGTCGGAAACAGGAAGAAACTCCTACCATACGAAGAGGGAGTAAATCTTCGTGAATGGTCTCGTCCATGTACATGGCCGTTAGTGGATGTTCTGAAGTTGCGATCATGTAGAATTGGTCGGGTTCAACTCCGTACATCACCGTTTCAAAATCTGCGAGGTCAGTAACCCCTTCATAGGCCTCTCGATTCATCATTACGGGAGGTTGTACGAACGTAAATTCTCGCTGCCTTAGGAATTCTACAGCATAATTCTGAAGGGCAAACTCCATGCGAGCAAGGTCGCCTTTGAGGAAGAAGAACCGACTTCCAGTGATTTTTGCTGCACGCTTCAAATCAACCCAACGATTCATTTCAATCAATTCATTGTGCGTTCGAACATCAAAGTCAAAATCAGGTTTTGTACCATGAGTGGAGTGAACGGTATTTCCTGATTCATCTGCACCTTCGGGAACATCAACATGGAGAATGTTTGGGATGGACATTCGGATTTTATCACGTTGTGCCATCGCATCGTTTGTTTTCGTTTCCATTGCGGAGATACGTGCTCCCAAATCAGCGACTTGGGCCAATATCGCTTCAGCGGCTTCATTGTCACCTGCTTTTTTTGCCGCCCCAATACCGCGAGCAGCTTCGTTCTTTTCTCGGCGTAATTGGTCGGTTTCATGAAGGAGATTCCTCCATGTTTGGTCAAGGTTGATGACGTCCTCAATTTTGTCGTGGGGAAGGCCTCGTTTGGTATGGTCGGCACGGATGAGTTCCGGTTGTTCGCGAAAGAGTTGCATGTCCAACATGTTGATCACCACGAGATATTGAATTGAAGAATTTCATTTCCTATGAACAAGAAGCCGCCGATGAAATAGCCGAGGATGGCTCCTCCATTGAGCAACGGAAGGCCCGCCTGTGCCTTTCCTCTCGCCACATAACTCATCAGCACTAAGTAGCCAAGCAAGCCTCCAATGAGCGTTGAAATTGCTACTGCTGTTGCCCCGCTGGGGTCAAGATATTGCAAGGCGGAGAGAACAAGCATACCAGGGAAAATGATGTCTCCTAGGCCCATGAACATCGCTTCAGTTGAAGGCTTCTTCTTGCGCTTTTTCTGAACTTTATCGGAAAGAACCCGCTTTGATTTCGCTTGTTCTGTTTCTTCTATCAGTGAATAATTGGTATCTTGAGGTGCTACCAAAAGGATAGGTAAACGCAGACCAATCATCGTATCTGCAAGGTCAAGCATGTGTTTTGATTTGTAAACCGCCCACGCATCATAGACGGCTGCGAGTATCATGAAAAGAATGGCCATTGGGGGCTCGAAACTTACACCCAGTAGAACACATACGCCCGCCCCAAGCAACACACCGGTTGTATTGACGACATACCATTCGCTGTGGACATAGAGGAGAATCATCAGAATGAGGGTAACCGTAAGTCCAATAATCACCGGTATTGTTTCAAGTTGAACGCCGACCAGAGGAAACATATCAGTTTCCAATGCACCGTACTGAATCTCAATGTTCTGTTGAGTGCCGTCCAGAGAAATGGATACCAATTGTCCAGAATCGTTTGTCATACTGATGAACGTTAAATCCGCTTCTGAAACAACTGGAAACGTACCAAAATTTTGGAGTGAGGTATCCCAAAGCAGGTTGGCGTTACCGTCACCGGTGATGATCAAATCCGTGAAACCATTTTCATCAAGGTCCACAATCTGTACCGATGAGACACTGCTAACCAAGGTGTTGAGATTCATTCTCTCTTGGATGAAAAAGCGTTCTTCCGCTGGCGCAGAACCGTTCCATTCTAGGCCTGTTATTGCACCATTTTCTTCACCAAGCAACATCATTTGTTGGTCGTTTGGTAGAGTTGAGGTGTTTGAGGTGGCGAAGGGAGATGTTCCAACTGCTGTTGATGTGAACGACGAGGTACTGTTCTGCAGATACGCCATTCGGACTTCACCGTCAAGTCGCGGCGCTAATGGGTCGGTAGCATCTCCAAATTCATCGAGGTGAATCACACCTGTAGCAGACGGGACGGCCAAGAATAGAAGGGTATCGTTTAGGAGTTGAGAATGCATGATTCCATCCTTGAAATCGATGTGAGGCATGCTCCATCGGGCTTGAAAGGCCAAGACCCCGGCATTTTCTGGTTCATCAAAAGTATTGTAACGCAGAACTTCGGAAGCCGTGTTGAACAAATACATCGCTTCATTTGTCTTAACGGCAAGGGCGCAACCGGTGTACATCTCTGGTCTTGGTTGTTGATTGCCTCCTTCATCAAATACGAAACAAGCGTAGGAATCCACCAAATTTCCGGTTTCATAATCTACAGTCCATACCCAAGTACCGCTGGTGAAGGTGAGCGTGTCATGGGTCGTTGACATTCTCACTCTTGAATCAGGTTGATTTTGTGAGTGGTTGTGTGTCATCGACCAAACAGGTTCATCCATTCCGTTTGAAACACTCCAAGCAGACATCGTGACATTGTATGCTCCTGCGGTCCCTCCGATAACAGATGTGATGAATCCATCATCGCCCCACGTTCCGATATAATCTCCTTCAAGTGCTGCTTGGTCCGTCATTTCGAACGGCTCAGTATCAAAATCAATTAGCATTACGTGAGCAAGGGGGATGGTGCTGTACAACAGAGCAAGCGTCAAAACAACCATCATTCCATATTTGATGATGTAGTCTTTCTTGTACTTTGCAAGATAGATAATGAGGGCTGTGAAAAGGAAAATTGCTATCAGTTCAAGAGCAACATATCGGATTTGACTGGCCCCACTGCTTCCAAACGCCTTGAGTTCGCCAATATCATAATACGGCCGCATGTAACTTGCAAGGGCGATGGTTGCAACGAACATTCCAGCCATTGAAACCATGCCGACCCACTGTTCTTTGAACAACTCAAGCAGGGTGTCTTCCTTACGAAGTTCCTCCTCTACTTCGGCGAACCGGTCGTTTTGGCGTGGTGTCTTCCCCACATCAGCCCCATCGGTCATGACTCTGCGAAGGCTCCCTCTCATATCAGCCTCGCGTTCAAAGGGCAATCAAATGTGCAAAGGAAAGAGGCTATTGTGGGCAACTGTCTCCACGATACATGAGGGGGGACACCGAACGACGCCTCTGGCTGGAATCAAGCAAGAAGTTGGGGATGGCTCTTGGTTTATCAAACACCTCAAAGGCGGTAGATGCTCTCAATTTACCGCCGCAAAATCACACGACAGTTCATGTGGCGGGGAGCAACGGGAAGGGGACAACATGTGCGTTACTTTGTACTGCTTTAACCAACGAAGGCATTTCAAATCTGATGTTTTCTTCTCCTCATCTAATTCGTGTTGAAGAACGCATTCGGATCAACGGTATTCCAGTCCAACCCGATGTATTTGACCGTGCATTGGAAAAAGTGTATGCTGCAACAACAACCAAAGGCATCAGGGTCACATTCTTTGAGATTACATTCCTTGTTTCTCTTGTTATTGCCAGTGAAGCCGATGTTGAGGTGATGGTTATGGAAACAGGACTTGGAGGGCGATTGGATGCTACCCGAGTCGCCAAAGCAGACATTGGTGTTCTCACCTCACTGTCCTTGGAGCACACCGATGTGTTGGGGGATGAACTCGCCACAATTGCAATGGAAAAAGCGGCCATTGCCCGTGCGCATTGCCCGATGATCGTACGCCGGCCTGAGGACGAAAACGTTCGTAGTGCCATTGAAGAAACGACCCTAAAAGCAGGAATGAGCGAACTTGGTGAGGTCAGCGGGCCAGCAGAATTGATGTTTGTCGACGTCCCACTCGGTGCATCATTTCGTGAAGAAGCAGAATGCTTGGTCAGGGAAATATGGGCCCATCTTGAATGCGTAAATCCTCTTCATCAACCCATGACAGAAAACTGCGTGTGGCCGGCTCGTATGCAACTGATTGAGCCATCTGAACCTTCAGAGCCGTTTTTCTTGTTAGATGGAGCCCACAATCCAAGCGGCATCTCCCGGGTTGTCAATGAACTGTCATTGAATCCAAGTGTTTGTGAAGGCTCGTGGGTAATGCTCCTGGGTACATCACCACAAACCGATATGAAAGGTACAATGAGGCCTCTAGTACAACTTTGCAAAGATAACCCCCCACTCGCCGTCGTTCTGAGCGAACCACAAGGGGGGCGGTATCCTGCTGTACCGGTTTGCGAATTGAAGAAGTGGTTTGATGGGCTCGGAATTCCAATTTTATCTCATTCCATGCCCAATGATGCGGTCGCTTATCTGAAACAAAACTACAATCAATCCACACTTGTCGTATCAATTGGTTCACTTTACCTTCAGGGAAATATTCTGGAGATGATGGGTTGGACCACGGATGAGAACCTTTCATTTGTTGCGAAGCACTGATAGAGAATAGCACAGTAGAGGGAGCAGTGAGGGCCGTGTCTAACAAATGGGACGTTCGTTTTTTGGATTTGGCAAAACACATCTCCGGATGGAGTAAAGACCCTTCAACCAAGGTTGGATGTGTTGTTGTCGGGGAAGATCGAGAGATTCGTTCTACCGGGTTCAATGGATTCCCGCGGGGAATCAGTGACGACAACGAACGACTAACTGACCGCAACCAAAAATACCCTCTTATTTGTCATGCAGAAGAAAATGCCATCATGCATGCAGCGCGTATTGGAGTTTCTCTCAAGGGTAGCACAGCCTTTGTGACATGGCCTCCTTGTTCTCGGTGTGCACGTTCGCTCATTCAAGCAGGGATCCGAGAAGTTGTTTATCCTTCACCAGAAGAAATCCCAGAACGATGGATAGAGGATTTTACCATTTCAAACGGGATGTTGGAAGAAGCAGGCGTGCTGGTTCGAACCATCAACGAATGAGGCTTTCACGGAAAATACAACAGGATAACAACGATTCGACGAATTCTCAGTCGTCCAGTTCCAGCAAAACCGCTCCCTGAGTGACTTGGTCACCAGCTTGGAAATGAATCGCAGTAATGACTCCATCATTTGCTGCTACGATACGATGTTCCATCTTCATCGCCTCAAGTACCATCAAAGGTGTGCCTGCTTCAACTTCTGCACCTTCGGTGACGAGAACCTCCAAGACTTTGCCTGGCATTGGAGCAACCAAGCCACCTTCATGTTGTGACGAGGAGGCTCCCGGCTCAATACGCTCCCAACGGTATGTTTGACCGTTGAGGTGAACCCACCATGTGTCACCAACTTTGGCGACATGAGCGTATGAAGTTCGTCCGTCCGAAAGGAGAATACGAAGACGCCCGTCACCTGTTTGTTCAATCGAGTGGCCAGCAAGGGTGTACCCATTGGCTGATTTCCCAAGAGTGACTTCAACAGGCCCTTCGGGTGAGTTGAATCGATGTTGCATCAAGGATACCTCCGGTTCAGGGTTGAGAACGGGCTTGGTACATCCGAGAAATGTTCTCCCGATTTGGATGTCGTCTTCCGGTGAAGGCCCATGGTCTCACCAGCTGCCGCAGCAAGCAATGATGCATCTTCAAACATCGGCGATGAAGCTGCAACCCAACCGTTTGGCCAGTGCTCATCAATCGTGGTCGTTGTGGTGGAACCATCAACAACAGGCTGTGCATCGCACAATTCACGAAGAAAACGGATGTTTGTCGTCGTACCCAGAATGACAAAGTCATCCAGGGCACGGCGCATACGTTGAAGCGCTTCAACCCGAGATGGGGCCCAAACAATGAGTTTGGCCAGCATAGGGTCATAATTCGGGGTGACATCATCTCCCTCACGAACGCCAGTATCCAGACGAATACCTGGACCCTCTGGTGGTCTGAACACTGCAAGTGGACCGATTGAAGGGAGGAAATTATTGGCAGCGTCCTCCGCATATAGGCGAACCTCAATGGCGTGTCCTCTGATGCTCAAATCTCCACAGGACATCGGTTGGCCAGCAGCAATTCGCAATTGCTCGCGAACGATGTCAGTACCTGTGACCAGTTCCGTGACCGGATGTTCGACCTGGATTCTCGTATTCATCTCTAAGAAGAAAAATTCGCCTGACGGCGCCAATAGGAATTCAACGGTTCCCGCTCCCTCGTAATCAACCGCTTGAGCCGCTTGAACTGCTGCTTGCCCCATCGCTTCACGAAGTTCGGGCGTCATGGTAGGGCCGGGGGCTTCCTCAAACACCTTCTGATGCCGTCGTTGCACACTGCATTCACGTTCTCCAAGATGGATGGTTCGCCCGTGACGGTCTGCGAGAATTTGGATTTCAATGTGTTTTGAGCCGTTGAGAAGCCGTTCAATGTAAATTCTGCCGTCACCAAAAGCAGCGACTGCTTCACGGCGAGCGCCTTCGGCCGCTTGAAGGAAATCGGCTGGGTCATGAACGGCTCGCATTCCTTTCCCACCTCCTCCGCTGGAAGCTTTGAGAAGCAAAGGATAGCCTACTCTTGTCGAGGAATCAAGAAGCAATTGAAGCGCCTCATGCTCATCTTCACTTTCAACCTCTTCGCCAGGAATGACGGGCACGCCGGCGTCTCGCATGGTTTGACGGGCAGTCATTTTGTCGCCCATCTGCTCAATCGCTTCGGGCGATGGCCCAATCCAAATAATGCCCGAGTCCTGGACCAAACGAGCAAAAGGAGCGCGTTCGGAAAGGAAACCAAAACCGGGATGAATGGCATCAGATCCTGTTGTTTGGGCTGCTTTGATGATCTGTTCTTGGTCCAGATATGTTTCGCCGATGCTATCTCCTTCTAAGAGCACGCATTCATCGGCCATCTCCATGAACAGACTTCCCACATCGTTGGAAGCACATACTGCCACCGTCTGCACTCCCGCTTCTCGGCACGCTCTAAGGATTCGGCATGCGATTTCACCACGATTGGCGACGAGAACTTTGTTGATCATTGCAGCCCCTCATTCAAGTTCTTCTGGCTTCCAATTGGGTTGACGCTTGTCAAGGAATGATGAGAGCCCTTCTTGACCTTCATCTGAACCGCGCATCTGACTTGTGAAATCAAGGGTAAAGTTTCGTAATTCATCGTCGCTACCAGACCATCGGTCAAATTCAAGAGTGAGCTCCTTGGCAAGCGTTACTGCGCATGGGCCGGTGGAAAGCACTTCATTGGAAAGCGCCTCTACGGCCCCAGAGAGGGACTCTACTTCGTCAACGACGCGTTCTATGAATCCAGTGCGAAGTGCTTCCTCTGCATCAATCCGACTGGCTTGCATTGCAAGGCGACGGAAGCATGCCGAGCCAAGGCGGCGATAGACATAGGGGCCAATCACTGCTGGAAGTATTCCGAGTTTACCCTCCGAGAGAGCGATTTTCACATTCGATGTAGCGATGACGTGATCAAGACAAGCCACCAAACCAGCACCGCCGCCAAGGGCCACTCCTTGTATCGCTCCTATTGTGAAGCAAGGATGAGCCCATAGCCCGTTGAACAATCGGTCAAGCCTTTCAGAATCTTGACGATTTTCTTCCTTTGAATTTGCTCCAGCATCTCGCATCATGTTGATGTCTGCCCCGGCACAAAAGTGGCGCCCTGCGCCTGACAGTACAAGGACGCGAAGAAACGGCACGCCACTGCTATCGTGAAGTTCGCCTTGCCGCCCGACGCTTCGTTCTGCAGTCCAGTCAAACAAGGTGACGAGTTCGGTAATCATCTGAATATTGAGGGCGTTGAACTTCGCTTCTCGGTTGAGTTTTAGGTGGCAAATCGCACCTTGAATGTTAACAGATACAAGTTCTGTTGCGGGTGGGTTTTCCATAGAAGTCATATTGAAATCTCCAATTGAATTTTTAAATTATATATTGAAATATTACATGCGGAAGATGCCGTAACGATTGGTGGGCAAAGGCGCATTTCGGGCCGATGCAAGACAAAGCCCGAGGACATCACGGGTATCTCGGGGGTCGATGATGCCGTCGTCCCAAAGGCGGGCGGTTGAGTAATACGGGCTGCCCTCGGTTTCATACTTCTCCAAAATCGGTTGGCGGAATGCTTGGAGTTCTTCTCCTTCCAGTTGAGGCAACCCCTCACGTTTTCGCTGGTCTTGTTTGACCGTTGCAAGTACATCTGCAGCTTGTGGGCCGCCCATAACGGAGATTCTGCTGTTTGGCCACATGAAAAGGAAACGTGGATCGTAGGCTCTACCGCACATTCCGTAATTTCCTGCCCCATGAGAGCCACCGACAATCACAGTAAATTTCGGCACATTAACACACGATACCGCTGTAACCAGTTTAGCACCATCTTTTGCAATACCGCCTGCTTCGTAGGCTTGGCCCACCATGAAACCGGTGATGTTCTGAAGGAATACAAGCGGTATTCCTCGTTGGCCACACAATTCAACAAAGTGGGCGCCTTTGAGAGACGATTCGGAAAACAAAATTCCGTTGTTGGCAACGATGCCGACTTTGTGACCGTGAATGTGCGCAAATCCACAGACCAACGTGGTACCATACCGGGCTTTGAATTCGTGGAACCGTGAACCGTCAACAATTCGGGCAATCAGTTCACGGATATCAACGGGAGTTCGGTTGTCCGCTGGGATCAATCCCAACATGTCCTCAACATCGTAGGCGGGCTCCTCTGGCTCGCTACTTGCCGCAGGTGCGAGGCTTCGTGGACCGAGGTTTTCGACCACATTTCGGACCATACGCAGGGCTTCATCTTCATCTTCTGCAAAATGGTCAGCAACACCGGATTGAACGGTGTGAACTTCGGCACCACCGAGGTCTTCGGCCGTCACTTCTTCACCGGTCGCTGCCTTAACCAAAGGAGGCCCTGCAAGAAAAATTGTTCCATTTCCTTTGACGATGATGGATTCATCGGACATAGCGGGGACATACGCACCGCCAGCAGTACACGAGCCCAAAACTGCCGCGACTTGCGGAATTCCATCGCCAGACATGCGCGCTTGGTTGCGGAAGATTCGGCCAAAATGACCGATATCGGGAAAGACTTCGTCTTGCATTGGTAAGAAGGCTCCACCGGAGTCAACGAGGTAGATACACGGTAGATTGTTTTCATGAGCAACCGTTTGAGCACGAATGTGTTTCTTGACCGTCATCGGATAGTATGAGCCGCCTTTAACCGTGGCATCGTTTGCAACGAAAAGACACTCACGACCATGTACCATGCCAATGCCTGTGACAATCCCTGCAGAATGAGCTCTGCCGTCATAAAGTTCGTGTGCAGCGAGTGGGGAAAGTTCCAAGAATGCAGTACCAGGGTCAATAATTCGCTCGATACGTTCCCTTGGTAGATGCTTTCCTCTTGAGCGATGACGTTCGACGTATTTACCGCCACCGCCGTTGGATGCGATGTCAAGCCGTTCACGCAATTGGGCAATCAAAGCCTCATTGTGCATCTTTCGTTCAGCAAATTCAGGGTCCGCACGATTCACCCTGCTTGGTAAACGGTCCATCTCAACCCCTCGTTTTCAGCCAAGGGAGTGTCGCATTTAATTGCATGGAATCCAATTCAAGTATTGATGTTGTTCAAAAATCAAACACCGAGCATCAATCTACCAATGTCTCTCAATCCAGGGGCTAGGCCTACGATTAACACTGCAAGGACGATGAGCAGTCTGAAATGTTGTTGCCTGTGCTCAACTCGCATTTGCACGAACAACCAAACAATCAGTCCGACTAAAATTGATTTAACGATGGCGAAGAACCAGGCACCTTCACCCCAAGAAATGCCGATTGCGTCGTTAATTGTCCCGCCAAACTGAATCACAGCATCACTCACGGGGTGTTTTTCTCCGTATCCAAAGAAATCAATTCCCATCATGGTTGCAAAACCATCCGACAATTGCCCGAACACCATTCCGAGAACCATCGGATGAGCAAGAAGTGCCTTGTTGGACAAAAATTCAACCGGATGTGAGGCCCATCGTTGAGGGTCGGCCTCCCAATCGTTGAGGCTGATGCCTTGCGGGATGACGCCCGCTGTAAAACCTGTCAATTTCAACTGATGTGCGTCTTCCCGACCCACGCGGTACATGAACCAGCAAATCAACCCGGGTAGGCCAAGGACAATCCATACCGGCCACAACGTGACATCATTCGAGACACGGCCGCTTTCTTGGGCCCATGGAGTTGACATAAATTGGGCCCAGTGGCCCAAGCCGAGAACGATCGCTCCAATCGCAAACGAAAACATTCCTCTGGTCATTGCCTCCCAACCTCGTGTTCGTGTCATTGTAATCAGCATCAGTAAACACGCTGCCACAAGTCCGACAAGAGCTATGGAAAATGAAGTTTCAGAATGTTGGGCGTAGGCCGGTTTGTACAGCCAATACCACTGGAGCATCAAAGCCAGAAACATGAATCCGACAAGAAGTGTGAATTGGCGTTCTTCTGCATCATCACTAGAAACGCCGTCCCATGCCCTTCCCAACAAATGACTGACGACGGCAACGCCTACCAGCCATGCTGCTAAGTGAAGATGGATCAATGGCGAGATAAACAGAACATCCCTGCTCGATGAAAAGAAGTCTGCGTCCTCCAAGACACGCATAACCGGCGCAAGACAAACCCATGCAATCAGGGCAAGGGTCATCTTATCGTCGCATGGAAGATTCCATTTTCTAAACAGGGCTTGAAGTAAAACAACGCACGAGAGCATGCTTAGTGTGTAAATTGCCGTGTTTTGAGGCGTGTACCCTGCGTCCCCTGCAACGCCAGCGTCCTTAACGACAGGGTCCCAAATAATCGGTTTGAGTGTTTCAGTCCAAACGGTATCGTATGCAAGGATAAGCCCTGCCATGGCAACAATACCCAGCCCGACAGCGCCCCAAATCACGGCTTTTTCTCCAGTTGAAAACTGGTCGTCTGGAAGAGGAGGGGTTGAATCCAAACCATCTTCATGCTGATCTTCTACTTCCATCGGCAACCCTCCGTATTTACTGGGATTGAGACCCCCTCTATCGTTCTAACTCACGAAGAGGCAATTTTATGCTCATTCTTCTTCTTGAGAAAGACGGGCGATGAGGTCGGCCTTTTTGCCACTAACAGGGAGTCCTGCCGCCTTCAAACGTTCCTTGAGATCGGCAACTGAGAGTTTGCTTAGGTCTTCTTCGGTGGAATCCTCAGAGTCTTCTTCGTCATCAACACCGAATCCACGAGGTTCGTGAACTTCGATGAATGATACTTTTCCACAGTCAACTGCATCTCGAATGGTGGTTACCAAACGGAACTTGAGCATGGCTGCATTCGTATCAAACAGCATGGTTTGTGGGATCACGATGTTCAGATCGTCTCCATCAAAGGAAACTTGGAATTCTTTGTGACCAGTATTTGCTTCAAGAAGGGCGACGACTTGGTCTTCCTTTCCTTCAACAACCTTGACGATTTTGAACGTGTACTTGAGTGTCTTTCCAGCCATCGGGTGGTTGTAGTCAATTCGAGCACGGCCTGCAGCAAGGTAGGACAAGTGTCCTTGGCGGTTGTTGATGTTAACAGGAGCGCCGATGTAGAGTGAATTAGGGTCTTGAACTGCACGAATAAGTTTGTCAATGCTGATGGTTTCAATTTGTGTGATGTCCTTTTCGCCGTAGCCGTCAGCGGGAGCGATGGTGACTTCAGTTTCCTTGTTTTTCTTGGCGTCTGCCAATGCTGCTTCAAAGCCTGGGATCAATTGACCGCCACCAACTACGCAGACCATGGGTTGGTAGGTTCTGCTTTCTTGATGCGCATCATGCTCTTTTGCGACTTCTTCTCGGGTTGTTTCGATGAGATCTCCGGTTTCACCGTTGTACAATTCATAATCAACGTGGACAATTGTTCCTTCTTCCATGGTAATGCCTCCAAAGGGGATGTTTCGGCGACCGACCCCCCCTTCATAATTCCATTGGAAGAAATCATTCTTCTTCCGAACGGATGAATTTGGAGTCATCAGCGCTCAGTGGTTCGTTTTTCACCTGGGATACAGCCACCAATGTCATGCCTGCTATCATCAGCCCCCAGCCAACCCAAACAGCATGAGAATGGGGTAAAACATAGATGGTGACCCGCACCAATTCAACGGATTCCAAACCGTCTTGTTGAACCGTTTGCATCAAAGCATTGGATTGGCTTCCATCAAAAATAAACACGACGTCTCCGGTTAGCCGCGTCAATGTATCCACTTCTGAACGGGGAAGGTTTTGCGCATCGAAACGGAGCATTCCCGGCCTTACTTCTCCGATTTGAGTTGCGTCTCCTTCGTTATTGATATCATAAACTAAAATGTTGACTCCAACGAAACCGTCCCCAACCTCAAGCGATTCATCGTCAAGAATGAGTTCTGTAAATTCATAGCCAATTCCATCATGTACAATCATCTCGTTCTTCACCAAGGAAAGTCGATGACTGGCGTCTCCGCGTTCGACTAAAGTCGTGGTTGACAAATGGCCAAGGAGCAACAATAGAAGTCCAAAGTGAACCACATGAGCGCCCAATGGAATACGCTTCCATACCCCTTTTGATTTGGCCTTGACACCTTGACGCCAAACTTCTCTTGCTACTGGAGCAAGAGCGAGAACCAAAAACGGAAGACAAAGCCAAACGATGTGTCCTCGCTGAAGTTGCGCTGATATCGCTGTACTGGAATCAGCGCCAAAGGAATCTGGGAAGAACAATGCACCAATAAGGGCAATTGCAGAGGAGCCAGCAAGCAACCAAAGATTCTCTCCAGCATCGTCTTTTCTACGCGTGTAGACGAACAAACAAACCCCAATCGCTGCAAGGAAGGGAGCGCCATAGAGCTCGTGTGCCTCAAAATTCACTGAATCAATACTTGAAAGCAACAACGCCCAAGTTAGGACCAAGTAGAGTCCTACGATCATGACACTGCCCCACAAAGCGAGATTCAACTGGATTTTACGGTCCTTTAGAGACGGATTCTCAACATCTTGGCTTGGGGCGAGAAGCCATGGAAGGACAAATACCAGCAGCATAAATCCGGCTTCATACAAATCCAACATTTGAGACCAGGCCAGCGAGAGGCCGAGCATGACCCCTGCTGCAGCCCATGGCCACCCAAGAAGAGCAGAAGGAGCATAGTACAATGGAAGAAAAAGAGCGGCAAATACCATGGTAACAAATACATCGCTGGTCAGTAAAAATATGAGAAATGTGAAGATGGCATGAAGCGGAACCTTCGTGAGGGCAGTGTACGACCATTCATCGTGTCCGACCGCTTCCAAAACTGGACTTGATTTTCGATAACTCAGGCCCATCGGTAGAAGCAACAACAGGACGAAGAAGCCA
>PBTH01000049.1 GCA_002726495.1 Methanobacteriota archaeon
CGTCACCTTGGCAACTCAACACTCCTCAATGTAACCGTACAGGTCACGAGTGATATCCAGTTCAATAATGTACCATCAACGATCACTGCGGGTGTCCCCTTCACGGTTGTTGGACAAGTGCTTGATGCTGAAAACAGTTCACGCCCATTGATCTCTTCGGTTCGTCTGAATGTATTTTGGCTTGAAGATCCCAACGAGCTGCTTCTCAGCGGTTTTGCTACAACCAGCAATGGTAGTTTCAACATGAGCGTCCCCACGGACACGGCTAACAATGGTACCCAGAGAGGACCACACACGCTCGTTATCTCTGTTGTTAACGAATCTTCACCGTTTTACCTCACGGCATCTGCTCAAACACCGATTCAAGTCATGGGAGTTTCAAGGCTTGAAAACTTGGTTCCACTCAATGCAATTGTCATCAACAGAGGAAATACAGTGAACATGTCTGCGAAACTTGTTGAATCTTCAGATTTGTTTACCCCGCTTTCCGGATACGATGTCGGTTTGGAATTCCACGAAACGTGGTTGCCTTCGCAGACAACCGATGGTGAAGGGTTTGCAAACTTCTCATACACTCTGCCCTACGACCATCCTTTGGGATTGATTGTCGTTTCAATGGTTTACAATGGCTCATCTGACTTGTTACCTACATCAGCTAACCTTACTTCAATCACCGTTCGTTCACTTACCTTCATGGTTGTTGACTCAATCACTGCAAATCCAGTTGCTGGTGATGAATTCAATGTTTCAGGACGAGTTACCTCTGACAACGGTTCGGGGCTAACGCAACGGGATAACATCACCTTGCCCAACGCCAATGTGCTGTTCTCAATTGACGACGTCCCCACTGGGTTCACAGTGACCGGAGGGGCGATCGGTGATGGCGGGTTCTGGAATGCAACAATTCGTCTTGGAGAAACATTTGGAGCAGGTACACATGTTCTTGATGCAACATTTATCCCCACCGTCAACTACTATGTTGGTTCTGAGAACAATGCCACTTTTGATTCTCGAGGCTTCTCTACATTGGACTTTATCGTACCAAGTTTGGATGGTTTGGGCCAACCTTCGCTGAATGACCGTACTGATCGTGGTACAAATGTCTCCTTCCAAATCCTATTGCGAGACAACCAAGGCAATTCCCTCGACAATCAATCAATTGTTGTCTCATTACCAGGGACTGATGTCACAGGAACATTTGTCACTGCACCCAATGGAAGTGCGTTTGGGAACCTCCTTGTTCCTGCTAATGTATCGGTTGGGCCCTCTGATATCTTTGCGACCTATACCGGTATTTCTGGGACTACGGGAATCATTGGCTCAAACAGTACAACTCTCTTTGTTGTGCTCGCCAACACCAACCTTACGATTCTTGATGCACCAACGGTTCTCACTGCTGGTGACTCGTTGACCGTTAATGGGACATTGCTTGATGACCTTGGGCTATCTCTAATGGAAGCAGGTGTTCCTTCTACAGCAGTTGTCCATCTAACGATTGATGGTGTGCCCGTTGCCAGCATTGAGACAAATGCTACCGATGGTTCTTTCAGCCTTGGTTACACACTTCCTGAGGACATTACCGCTGGAGCGCACGTGATCGGTGTGGAATTCCGAGGTGGCCGTGATTGGGTTAATCCTGTTGGCTATGGAGATACCAACAATCCAGAATATTACTTGCCGAGTTCAGATACAATCGGGTTCAATGTAAGCGTCCCTACCGAAATCATCTTTTTGACCCCCAATGGACAAGCGGACCGAGAAACGACGATGACTCTTGAAGGAAGATTGGTTGATATTGTCGACAACAATTTGCCAAACTTGACCGTAGAAATTTGGCTTGATGGCCAGTGGTTGACCAATACCACAACCGATGAAGAAGGGTTCTTTTCTGCGGTTCACCCAGTTCCAGCAGATGCACCTTTAGGACCTCTCTCGGTTGAGATTCGATTTACAGGCACCGTCGCTTACCTTCCGAGCAATGCAACTGGTACATGGGAAATTTACAGTCCTGTTTTGCTTACTGTCGATATGTCTTCACCTATTGCGGTTAACGAGACCGTTACCGTAAGCGGTACTGCAGTTGACAATCAACTTGTAGGTATAGCAAACCATGAAGTTCAACTGATGGTTGAAGGTATTGTGATCACGACATTAACCACCGACGAAAATGGAGCATTCAGTTATGACTGGTTGGTCCCGGATATCTTCTCCTTTGGTAACCATACCATGGAAGCAGAGTCTCCTTCTCAAGGGTATTACCGCTCCAGTGAAGGAAATACAACCTTCTTCCTTTCACATCGTTCATGGGTTACTTTACTCTTTGAAGGTAACAATGAAGCGACACGAGGGGAGTCTTGGGAACTCACTGGACGACTCTATGACTTTGATACGGTAGACCGTGATGGGCTTGTTGGAATGACTGTGGACATCTCAATGGATGGCGTCCCGCTCTTCTCAACGGTTACTGGAGCTGATGGTGTTTGGTCTGCAACGATTCCTGCAACCATGGACCTTGCTCGTGGCCAACATCAAGTATCGGTTGAATTTACAGGAACACAAGCTCACCTACCAGCCTCTGCAAGCAGCAATGTGTTGGTTTGGGCTGACGTAATTATCACTCTTGATCCGTCCTCTACTCCGATTGTTACGCGCTCTGATGAGATATATGCGCCGATTGTTTACACGGGTTCAGTTCAGGAAGTTGGTGGGAATGGTGAAGTGTTTGAAGACCTTGTTCTTACCATTGGAAACGGCTCACAATGTGCTGATGCACGTGAAGGAGCGAAGTGTTTCCCACCCTTGGTAATCACTTGGACGAACGGCAACTTTTCCTTGACAGCAACAGCTCCATACTGGTTGAATGTTGGTTCACAATATTTTGCTGTTGATTCTGCACGTAATGACTCAAATTATCTCAATGCAGGAACTGTTAGCAAGGCGGTCTTTGTTCAGGTGAATGCAGACATTGATGCAACGGTTGAACCGATTGTTGAGGGTGTTCAGGAAGAAATTGGTGTCGAGGTTACCATTATGGCTCAAGATACCAAGAGCGGCATCCCTGGCATCGATGTTGTTGTATATCTCTACAATGAAAACAACAGCCAAATCGCCTCACAACAACGTCAAACGGACGCCTCTGGTGAAGTCATCTTTGATTTCCCTGCTGACCCTCCGTACGGGGATACATCGGTATGGGGAGAAATAACGCTTGATATTGTTATCAACGATCCGCGAATTTCTACCCAGAGTACTCAAGACTTCGAGGCTCAACGCGCTGAAGGATTTGAGTTGAAATATGCGTATGCTGAAGAAGAATCTCAAGTATCTCCATGGGCTTACATCGTAGTATTGTTGCTCGGTGCACTGATTGCAGGTGGCGTCGTTCTGTATCGCCGAAAGGTTGCAGCAGACGACCTCTTGAAGGATGCAGCCGAAGTCTTCGCATACACAGCAGAATTGTTAGCTGCTGGAGATGCAGTCCGTGAGTCTATCTTCACCTGCTATCAAGACCTGTGTGGCTTATTGCAACAACGCGGATTCCTAAGACGGGACTTTGAGACCGTCCGTGAGTTTGAATTTGCGATTCGTCAGGCTTTGTCCGGTGTTTCTGAAGATGCGCTCACCGCATTGGACAATACCTTTGAGATGGCCCGATACAGTCGAGAGGAGATGGGCAGTCAACATCAACAGGTCGCTGTACAATCACTTACCAGAATGGGTGCTGAAATTGAAGAGATTCAAAAATTCCCTCAACGCATACAGTTACCATCGTAGGTGAAGACGTCCATCGCTGAAGACAGCAGATAGGTTTCCAGATGCTGATTCTGGAAGTGGGATTTCTTTGACCAATGGTGGCAAGTCTCCATCATCAACTTGCAATTGAACAACCGTTTGGTCGTTGATGGTTTTGAATCGAAGATGAACATCATCAAATGTGGTTCCGAGCAGTGGAATGGTCAGTCCGTCGGGGTTGACTCTACCGTTGATGGATTCAACAATCCACGAAAGGGCTCGACTTGGTTCGCTTTGAGCAAGCGAGGTTTCAGGAAGCATTCCGGCTGTAACGAGAACTTCTGCATGAAGTTGGCGAACTTCGGAAAGGTGGGATTCTTCGGTTTCAAATTGTGCCTGAAGCACGGATGCATCAGGAGAAAAGCCGTCAAGGCTTCGGCCTTCAGTTTGAGGTTTTATGGTGCTTGTTGATTGCTCAATTGCTAAGGGTGACCATTCGTCCATGAAGTTTGGATACGACGAGCCCACATGAACCTTCGGACTACTTTTCCATCACTCAAGGGTGCTATCCGGGTGAATTTTCTTGAAAAATCGCCGAGCAAAATGACCTGTTGACTCCGGAGTGGCAGCCTCATTCATTCGAAGGTCATCAGGGAAACATGAGGTGTAAGTACGTTCAGTCACTCTTCTGTCCAGCAAGACAATGAGTGCTCGGTCTCCGATCGAACGAATCGGACGGCCCATTGCCTGGAGGATTGAATTGATTGCTGGTTGAGAAACGGTGTACTTCCATGCAAGATTTCTGCCGAACCGTTCCTCTGCATAGGTTTTCAAGGCAGAAGACAATACCGATGGAGGAGAGTTCGGAATCCCGATGCAAGCAACCGCATCCAAGGCTCCACTGTGGTAATCAACCCCTTCTGAGAGGCGTGCATTGAATACCCCAGCGAGTAGGATCTTACGACCCGCTTTCTTTTCCTCAAGGAGGGTTTCCACCACTTGATCAAGGTCTTGTTTGGTCCAATTTCTATCTTCAACCATCATGCGCACCCCTCTAAAATCGGTTTCTGATACAATGGAGTTTAACAGTGCATAAGATGGTGCAAATACTGCAACATTCCCTGGAGTCGTATCGATGAGTGATTGGATGTGTTGGCGTATTAGCTCGGTATTTTGGGGCGTTCGTTCTGTGTATTTTGTTGTCACATCCGAGGCTACTAACACAGGTCTTCGCATGGCGGCAAATGGAGATGGGTATGCTACGGCAGTAGTTTTGGATGCAGGTAGCGACAAAATGTTGGCATACATGGTAGGTGGATAGAGCGTACCCGACATCAAAATCGCTCCATAGGAGCCGGTAATCACCGGTTTTGATACCAACCCTGGGTCAAGAAGGTGGGTTGTGATTCGGCCGTCCTTTCCTTTGGTATCGTAGACCATCGTCATTGCAGTGGTGGAGCCAAACCGGATGAGGCAATCCAAGATCTGCGCAACTCGGTGGGCATTCGGCTCCATCGGATTCCCATCGTCTCCTGCATCCATGTCCACGTCCACGCTAGCAAGTATGTCTCGGAGTTGGTGAATTCTAACGGCAGGGTCTACACGATGTTGGGGCGCAATGGGGCTTTCATTGAGGTTTTTTTGTCCGACGATTCCGTCTACTTCATCGCATGCTCTATGAAATACATTGAGCAATGAACTCACCTCTACCTCGCATTCTTCTTTGTCTCCAACAAGAGACGAACGAAGTCGACTGAAGAAATCTGCGAAACTTTTTCTCGAGGTTTGGATGACTTCAAAGGCCCAATGCGCAAGGTCATAGGTCGGTTGGAGCGTTTCTCCACCGGGCATGGTCAGTGATTGTTGCAAGGTTCCGACATATTCTTCCAATTCAGCGAAGGTATTGCGGATCATCGTTTGAGTAAGTCGTTTTTCAAGTGTAAGTCGTATGCGGTCAGGGAGGTTATGTGCTTCATCTACGACGACAATGATGTCTTCGAGTGACAAATCCATGGCTTTGAGACTTGACTCGCGAACACCTTCGTCAAAGAGGTGGTTGTAATCACCAACAAAGACATCCGCTCCATTCACCGCTTCACGAGCAACCTTCCATGGACAGGCTTGAGTTACTTCACCGTTCACCGTATGTGTTCGTGTTAATGACACCAATTCATCAACGTGAAGCGGAGCTTCTAGAATTCGTTCCTTGAGGCCAGGTGCACTTGTGATCCATGGCCTGCATGATCTTGATTTACGGGCTTGGCTGCACATCAATGAAAATACCACAGAAGATTCTTTGGCAAATTCTTGAACACACATACCGGCTTGCCCGACCATGTCAACAAGTCGTATTGGTGCCATTCCTTTTCGCTGTTCGTTGATTTTTCGTACTGTGTCAACGACAATTCGGTGTTGTGTTTGCCTTGAGGTGAGGAAAAAAACGGTCTTGCGTTGTGGTTGCAAACTTGCAACATGAAGGGCGGCTGCTAATGAAGCAGCAGTTTTCCCAATTCCTGTTGGGGCTGCAGCCAGATGAAATCCACCTTGTTCCAATGCTTTGATGGAATCCTGAATCATTTCAAGTTGCCCAGGTCGTGGTTTCGGGTGAGCCAGAAAAGGAAATTGCGGCGCTTGAGTAGTCGCCTTTCCTTTGTTCATAACCGTCATCCGATGACGACCCTCCTAAAGGATTGGGATTGTATGATGATGGCTTACGCTCGTGTTGAATCGATGTGCCCAGATATGTGGGGGCTGGGCACGGGGAACCACCAACTCAGCAAGCTGGGGTGGAATCGGAGTCCCCCTGGCCGTCATCCAAGGGGGGTGTTGTGGGGTTTTGGTTGGGGTAACCAGGGCCAAGACGTGCATGACGGGCACGCTGACACAATGAGGCAAAGCCATGCAAGTTTGACCGTACTTGCTTGGCCAAAAGGGTGGCTCCACTTAGGTTGTATCCTGTGTTTTGCCAATTCATCCCATCCCCTCCGCTCTCTCACCATTTATTCTTGGTATTCATTGCGTCGTATCGTCGCAGCTCTGGACGCCTCCAGCACTGCATCGAGTGTGTTGTTAATCGGTGCCAAAGACGCCGTGGTCTTGGCGATGTAGAGTTTGATGCCCTCTTGAGCGGCCATCTCTGGTGTAACTCCGAGCAATTCGTAGAGTTTCCCGAGTTGAAGTTGATCGTGACGTCCTAGAGGGATACGAACGGTATTCATGTCTTGAAGTAGAGGTTGATTGTGAAGGTATTCTTGAATGGCCATTCGTACAACATCAGACCTGTTTCTGGAGCCCTTTAGCCCGACCTGAGCGTCAAGAAGCGCAAGGTCTTCCTCAGTGATTCTGAGGGATACAGCAGTGGTTGGTTGGCTCATGATTGTTCCTCCGTTAAACCAAGACAGGAGTGACAGGCATATAAATGTAATCATATAATGACAAATTGTAATATTCTGTCATACAAAGCCTCCCAGTGGCCTTTTTTTCCTCATTGAAAAACAAGCGAAGTTTGAAATTGTAAGCGGCGACTACCCGTATTATGCCTCTTGAACCGAGCCGTGGCCTCTACCTCTATCTGGAGATTCTCAATGTTGCATACAACGATGCGATTGTCACCGATGATGAAGCTCAAATTTTGCATGTGCTGTCTCGCAGCCTTGGTGTTGCTCCATCCGATACAGCGGAATGCAGATCCGTGGTCCGAGGGGAGGTCCAATCTCCTTTTGACGACGATGATACATATGCAGGACACCACATGGGGGATGTTACAACCTATCAATCGGCATTGATTGCGGCCCTAGATGATGATATTATTTCTGAAGATGAGTGGGCGATGTTGGACCATTTGAGGAAGATTATTGGCGTCCAAGAAGACCAGCATGCCCTTATCGAGGAGGCCATTCGAGCGATGAGCGAGATTGATGAACAAGGTCAAAGGCGAATTGAACGTCTTGAGCGCTTCCTTACTGTTTGCCCTTATCGTTGAGCAAAAGAAGTCCCATGTTTGGGGTCTGTTGAGGTGGACAAGGGACAACCATTAGAAAGGGCCTCTACAAGGGGCGGCCAACACCTATGTGTAAGAAGGAATAAAGATGAACCCTAGTGATGCGATTTACCAAAAAGTTGTAGCCCGTGACCCAGACCAACCAGAGTTTCACCAAGCGGTGAAAGAAGTTCTCGAATCTCTTGAGCCAGTTCTTGAAGCTCATCCAGAATACATCTCAGTCGTTGAGCGTGTTGTTGAACCCGAACGCTTGATCCATTTCCGAGTTGCATGGGTTAACGATGCTGGTGAGACACAAGTGAATCGTGGTTTTAGAATTCAATTCAACGGTGCAATCGGCCCCTACAAAGGCGGTCTACGATTCCATCCAAGCGTTAATGCTTCAATTCTGAAGTTCCTAGCGTTTGAACAGATTTTCAAGAATTCCTTGACCGGACTACCTATGGGTGGCGGCAAAGGTGGTTCAGACTTCAATCCAAAGGGTAAGTCCGATGGCGAAGTCATGCGATTCTGCCAGTCCTTTATGATGGAATTGTGGCGGCACATCGGCCAAGATTGCGATGTTCCTGCAGGTGATATTGGTGTCGGTGGTCGAGAGATTGGTTACATGTTCGGAATGTACAAGCGACTGCAAAATGAATTCCAAGGTGGCGTACTCACCGGAAAAGGTCTTTCCTATGGTGGTTCATTAATCCGTCCAGAGGCAACTGGATACGGTCTTGTTTACTTCGCTCGAGAGATGCTTGCAACCAAGGGCAAGTCTTTCGAAGGCGCTACTGTATCCATCTCAGGGTCTGGAAACGTAGCTCAATTTGCTTGTGAGAAAGTCCTTGATTTGGGCGGAAAACCTGTGACCATGTCCGACTCCTCCGGTTTCATCCATGATGCTGACGGAATTGACCGTGAAAAACTTGCTTGGATCATGGATTTGAAGAACAACCGCCGTGGTCGTATCTCTGAATATGCAAAGCAATACCCGTCTGCAACCTTTACTGCAAGCGAACCTGAACCTTCCTTGAATGGACTTTGGGGCGTTAATGTTGATGTTGCTCTTCCATGTGCAACTCAGAACGAAATCAACGGTGAAGAAGCAAAGATGCTCGTCGCTAACAACGTCATCGCAGTCTGCGAAGGCGCAAACATGCCTTGCACACCTGAAGCGGTTGAAGAATTCCACAAATCCGGTATTCTTTTCGCACCCGGAAAGGCGAGCAACGCAGGTGGAGTTGCCACATCTGGTCTTGAAATGTCACAGAACTCACTTCGCCTTGGTTGGAGTCGTGAAGAAGTCGATGAACGTCTTGAGAACATCATGATCAACATCCACAAGAATGCTTCAGAAACTGCCAAGCAATATGGCCGTGAAGGCGATTATGTCTTTGGTGCAAACGTTGCGGGCTTCCTCAAGGTAGCAGAAGCAATGATTGCTCAAGGAATCATTTGATTCGCTCCAGTCATCCTTCAGCAGAAGGTTCTGCAGTCGTGTTAAACACATGTGGCCAGCGTTGCTTCATTGATCTGAAGAGTATTCTTGAAAATACCATTGAACAAGCGAGGAAAATCAGTGAACTCCACCAAGGAGTGTCTTCACTGGTCGCAAGGAAATACGTTACAACTAAGATTCCCATTCCATATACGGCTCTAAACGCTGCGAACAACAGAAATCCACGAAACAGTGGGTTGTTCTTTACCCTCATTTTCAAAGAATTCCAGGCAGCCATTGCGAGCACCCGCTTCAGTTTCACCCTCTAAATTCTTGGAAATACTGTTGAGTGTAGCGGACTGCTTCATCGTGAGGATATCCTTGAGCGAGGAGACCGTTGTAGTAATCTCGTGCAGGATCCGGCATTGCAGCGGGTTGAGGAGGCACTTGGGCAACCGGTTGTGCTTGGAAGTTTGGCATGGCCACTTGAGCTGCTGGTTGTGCTTGGAAGTTTGGCATGGCCACTTGAGCTGCTGGTTGTGCTTGGAAGTTTGGCATGGCTACTTGGTCAACGCTGTTTAGGAACTGTTCGGTTTCATTGTCAGATTTTCCACGAACAAAGAGTACGGCTCCAATACCTGCCAAGATGACCAAGCCAATGCCACCCACTGCATAGGTGGTCAATGAACTAGCACCTTCTTCCTCTTCATCAGCTTCTTTGATCCAGCGTGTTGGGTCTTTAGGATACGCATCAGCACCTTCTGCGAGGCCCCAATCGTCGGTAGGGTCAGAATAATTGTCGCCATCTTGGTCCAAGCAACCAATACGGTCCGCACTTGAATTGCCGTAAATCATTGGACAAGCGTCTGCGCCATCAGTTACGGTCCAATCGGAGTCTGGATCCGAGAGACCATCTCCGTCACTGTCAACACATCCAAAGCGGTCAACTGTAGAAGAATCCCGAATCTGTGGGCAAGCATCGGGTTGGAACCCAAGTGGATTGTCACCGTATCCGTCGATGTCACTGTCTGCCCATTGGGTTGGCTCGTCATAGAAGGCATCCGCTCCATCTGATGGGAAGTAATTTGCATTAGGGTCAGGGTCAGAGACTCCGTCTTCATCATAATCGCTGCATCCGAAACGGTCGGTAAATGAACCACCTGGTCGTTGAATACATGCATCAGGTGTTGTCCCTGATTGGTTGTCTCCGTACCCATCTCCGTCTTGGTCACTCCATTGCGTGGCATCAATTGGGAATGCATCTTGAAGGTTGTACCAACCATCTCCATCTGCATCGGGGCATCCAGATATATCTCCTTTCCATGATTGTCCTACACGGGTAGGGCACGCATCCTGATTGTACGCATTTGCAACAAAGGTTCCCGGCCAGTCGGGGTTACGGTCTGTCCAACTGCTGTTGGCGTAATTGTCCCCGAAGCCATCACCATCAAAGTCGGACCATTGTGTGTCGTCATCTTGGAACGCGTCAGCACCGTCTTCAGGACTCCATAATGCATCTGGGTCGGAGTAGCCGTCACCATCTTGGTCCAAACAACCCAAACGGTCCATTGTTGATGTGCCCACTGAATTGGGACATGCATCGGGATTGATTCCATCAGGATGGTCTCCGTATCCGTCAGAATCAGTATCAGCCCATTGAGTCGGTTCATTGACAAAGGCATCATCTACGTTGGCCCACCCGTCTCCATCAGCGTCGGGGCAAGCATTTTTTCCATTTTCAGTGGAATTCCCCGGTTCATTGGGACAATCATCTCTCGAATCAGACCATTGGTCGCCATCACTATCAAGACAACCGACTTCTCCTAGAGTAGATGTACCAGCAACGCTTGAGCAATCATCGCTTCCATCACTGAATCCGTCACCGTCATCATCGGTGTCTTCGTCAACATCTCGGCATCCATCTCCATCGATGTCAGTCGATGTATCTGAAATCCATGTAGGGCGAGGAGGATTGTATGATGTTCGTGGGCAAGCATCATTGCTATTGCTCACGCCATCGTTGTCTATATCATCATCTTCATTGCTGTCTCTGCATCCGTCTCGGTCCCAATCGGTTGAGTTGGCAGGGTCGTTAAAGTCCTGAGTTGAAGTCCAGTTGTATTGTCCTCCACGGGCGCAAATATCGGGTGAATTATCAGTAATTCCATCATTGTCGTCATCCGAGTCACATTCGTCTCCGTTCTCATCAAAGTCGGTATTACCTTGTCCTGGATTAGGAACTGAAGGACAATTGTCCTCAAAGTCAGGGACTCCATCGTTGTCGGAATCTTGTTTCTTTGAAGAATCAATAGCCCAAACAAAGATGTCCCAACCTCCCGTACTGGTTACGGTGGTTCCGCCTTTGGTGATCGTTGCTGAATTTTGTCCAGCAAAGGCACCAACAATTGCGATTGAATCAGAAAGGTTCACTGCGAGGTCTCTTCCGGTTTCAAAACTCGAACCGTCAGTGACATCAAGCCAAGACCAACTGCCTGTTTTGGAAATACCACCGACAATTCCGTCATAATTCCCACCAGGGGTCACAGCTTTGCTTCCTGCTGTAAATGTCCCTTGTAAGTAGCCAGTAAATATGAGCTCATCCTTTGAGGTAAATTCCATTCCCTCCAGAACATCGTCTGCGTTTGTACCACCAACAATCGCCCAATCACTGCTTGAGGTTCCACTTGCATCTTTGATGAAGAACACATCAGATCCACCCTTGTTAGCAGTAATTGACCAACCTGCCTTTGCAAGTGTCCCACCAAAAGTTCCGCCCATGTACAGGTTTCCTGTTGAATCAACCCCCAATTGAGTTATTGATACAACTTGAGATGGTATACCATAGCCAGTGATTCCAGCAACCAATCCGGCATTGGTCAGTTTCAGTATAAATGAATCCTGAGTTCCCGAAACGGTGTAACTGGTCGTCCCAAAGAGAACGTTATCTTGTGTTAGACACGACACATGGAAATCTCCGTTGAGGTCGGTTACAACATCGGTAACGACTTGAGAACCGATTCCCCCACCGCTCTTGACCCACTTTAGTGCTCCATTCACTCCATCAAGTTTAGCGACGAATATTTCAGTGTTTGAAACATTGATAGAAGTTCCACCAAAATCGGTTTCACCCGAAAAGTAACCTGCTACTACAATGTCGCCTTGAGCGTCAACTGATATCGCTTGAGGGATGCTTCGGTCAGTTGTGGCATTTGGAATTGTTTGGAACGCAGTGGCCCACATCCAATTGCCCGTTGCGTCTGCAACTGCAACAAAGCCGTCACCAACTTGGGTGGAAAGTATCGTTTGTCCAAATGCAATGTCTCCAAACATGTAGCCAGTGATGACTGCCATTCCGTTAACGGAGGCTATGTCGGTGAGGAACGATACACCACCGATGCTGTGGTCGGCTCCAACGAGGAAGGTCCATGTTCCTGAATCATCAAGACCTGCAAGATAAAATTCATTTCCGTTGGAATATGGAGAGGTTTCTTGCAGTGTTTGTGTTCCAAACGTAAGTGTGCGGTTGAAATCTCCTCCGACATAATAGCCGTCCAGAGCGTTTGTGATCATGGTATCAAATTCGTCGCCGGTTGTTGAACCCCCTGATGTGAGAAAAACATCAGAAGATGAAGAGCGAGCTGAGGCATCATCAACTTCTTGAATCGGCTGGAGCTCAGAGGGTTCTAAGTGTTCTGGAACAACAAGAGGACCGAGGAAACTCATCACGAACAAAGTGATGAGGAATAGGGGTAGGCTAGGGCTGCGAGGGCTCTGCATGACTTACGGGTAGTGCTCAAAGGCCATCAAGCCTTTGATTCGTTGTTGATGTAAGTTCACTCCATATTGGAGTCCAATGCGAGCAAATCACTGCTGCCAGCATCAAGGACGGTGACGGTTGAAACAGCGAAGGGCTTACCACAAGCGATACCGAGTTCACGGTTTACCATTGTTGCACGGTACACGGTCACTTCTGGGTGATTCGCACGCAGTGCATCGGTGTATTCTTCAGGGCAGTTGGCAGCAATAAGCACCAACTTTGCTTTTCCTTCAGCGCAAGCATCGGTAGCTTGGCGTTGTCCAAACAACAGTTTTCCTGTTGCGATTGCATTCTTCAATTGTCGGCTTAGATCCATTTTTATTCCTCCATTCTCCACATGTGTTTCTCATGGTAGGGAAAATTACTCCTCAGGGATGTAGTACAGAGCTACGCTACCTGTACCCAGCGAAATCGGTTGTCCGACGATGATGTTTTCTGCAACACCGGTAAGGTAATCCTTTTCTCCGATAATACCCGCCTTCAAGAGGTGGTTCACAGTAACTTCGAAGGCAGCACGAGCAAGGATACTGTGCTTGGTACCCGATACACCGTGACGGCCGATAGCACGAACTTCACCTTCCGAGGTCATCACATCTGCTACCATTAGCAAGTGGCGAACGTCAACTTCTAGACGTGCGCCGTCTAAGGTAAGTTGCAATTCATCGACAATTGCTTGGCGAGCTGCCTCAATACCGAGGTATTCGTAGATTTCAATGATGTTGTTGGTGTATGTGCGTGAACGGTCAATGGTTTCGATTTCACTTACACGCTGTAGATTGCTTCCAATGGTTGAGAGGTAGTATTCACCGGTTTTGTCATCCAATTGAACGTTAGCACGTTCAATACCAGGGATACCCTTGAGTCTCATGTCACGAATCTTTTCCTCAAGTTGCAACAACATGGTGTATGATGGAGGATTCTCTGCAAGCTCAGCGAGGTCATCTTCGCTGTGAACTCCAGGAATCAATGTCAGAGTGGATGGATTCTTTACCTTGTCAGTTTGGACGAAGAGTCGTGTTGCACGCTCAAGTTTGTCCTTCACTTCAAGAGGAGTCATTCCTTTCTGCTTGAGGTTACCTTTGTTCAGTTTCAGAACCAAACGTCGCTGGGCAACGTCGGTATCCAAGGTTGCGATGTTAACGGTAGTTGTAACTTCAATGGCTGCTGCGAGTTTCTTAGCAGCACCCTCATTTTGCTGTTGATCACTGGTCATCCGAATGGTCATGGTAGGTGTTTGAGGGACCTTTCGTGCGTCAACAATCTCAATAATACGAGGCAGACCTTGAGTCACGTTAACCGTAGCGACACCAGCATAGTGGAACGTACGCATGGTCATCTGTGTACCCGGTTCTCCAATTGATTGAGCAGTGATGATTCCGGCTGCTTCGTAAGGGTCAATACTCGCGCGGTCAAGCGCAATGATCGCTTCGTCGATAACCTTCTTTGCTTGAGGCTTTGTAAGTTTCTTCTTACCACGGCTGTGGCATGCTACAGTAAGGTCGTTGAAGATGCGGTTGGTAAAGCGGCTGGAACCAGATGCTTCTGCGGCCGCAACAAGCGACTTGAACACAGGGTCTTCAGCAAGTTCGTCTTCGGTAGCCTTCATCTTACGCTCAACATCGTAGGGTTCAATGGCCACTACGGTCTTGGTACGAGCACGGCGGGCGGTCTTTCGTAGGCGAACACTGGTAACTGGACCAGTTGCTTCACTGCCTGCGTCACGTCCCTTCTGGGTTGCAGCAACGATCGTTGCGTGAATGGTTCCAGCGGTGTCTGAGTCGGTTTCACAGAACTTGGCGACATCGTTTTGAGTCATCACCTTGACATCGTCCCACTTACGGTCATCAGCCAACATGTGAGCAAAGTTTTCTGCGATACCCAAATCCATGAGCTTCTTTTTGGTTGCACTCTTGACGACCATCAGTTCTCACCTCCTGCGTCTTCTTCAGCATCGTCTTCCCATGCTCCAAGATCCTCCTCAACGACTTCTCGTTCGTAGGAATCACGGTCAATTTCTAGACCGCCGGATGTTCCAAGGGCTGCGTCGACGATAACATCGATGTTGAACGGTGCACCGTGTACACCACGGGACGGGTCAATTCCGTCTTCACCGTAACTAAATTGGATGATACGGTTCGCAGTGTTACGAACCGAGAGCATTTCATCATCAAAGACCTTCAAATCGTCCATTGCGTTAATCAATCGGCGTTGCATGTATCCGGACTTTGCAGTACGAACAGCAGTATCGACCAGGGACTCACGACCGGATACAGAGAGCATAAAGAACTCCGTTGGCTTCAATCCACGCTTGAATGAGGAAGCGATGAAACCACGGTCAGGGGCACCACGGCCACCACGCTTGAAGTGAGGTAGGACACGGTCATCGTATCCACGTTCCAAACGCTTTCCACGAACCTTTGCTTGTCCAATGGAAGCAGCCATCATGGTCAGGTTGTCCATGGAACCACGTGCTCCAGAAATCGCCATGTTAACTGCAGCGTTGGTCGAACCAGACTTGTTCAACTGTTCCTTTGCGACCTCACCAGCTTCTTGCTTACCTTTGTCAAGCATTTGCATGATGTTTTCTTCCATGGTTTCACGGGGAGTTCGGCCAGGTCGTGCTTCGTAGTTCTTACCGTTGGTTCCGAATTTCTCCAGTTCAGCATTGACTTCGTCGCTTGCCTTGGAGTTTGCAGCATCAATTTCAGCAATCGTTCCTGCGGGAAGGTCTTCGTCGTCAATACCGGTTGTAAATCCAAGAGACGTACATGCAGCGATTGACATACGAGTGAACTCATCAAGGAAACGAGCACCCATTTCAGGTCCATTGGTTTGAACGATGGCATCCAAGAGGCGGCCATCTTCAGCACCGATTGCACGCTTGTCAAGCGTTCCTTCAACATCGCCATCTTTGACGACAACCCAGTCGTTGGAACGGCTGCGGAAGCGCAAGTGGATGTTTTCGGGGATGATCAAAGAGATGAGATCGTGGCCACGGAAGCATGCATCACCGTTTTCATCGTTGACGATTTCAGGCAGTTTTCCAGTATAATCAATATTTCCAAGCATCTCAAGCCCATTGGCTTGCTTGATGAGTGTTCCTGGTCGGGAAAGGAGATATGCACCGGAGATGTGGTCGTGGATTCCACCAATCACAGCTCCACCGTAACGGGGCGTGAGGATGTGTTCTTGGACACGCATCAAAATCTTAGCCTCAGCACGTGCTTCTTCGGACTGAATGACGTGAAGGTTCATTTCGTCACCGTCAAAGTCAGCGTTGTAAGGTGTACAGACAGCCAAGTTAAATCTGAAGGTATGACCCTTCATGACACGAACTTCGTGAACCATCATCGACATGCGGTGGAGTGAAGGTTGTCGGTTGAAGATGACGACGTCGCCGTCGATCAAGTGGCGCTCAACTTGTAGACCAGGCTTTGGATTTCCATAGCGGTCGATTGTAGCAAGGCGGTCTTCAACCTGTGTTCGCTCTCCGTAGAATTCATCAATTGGGCTACCGCAGTGAGGACAGGTAATATCCAAATGCTCTGGGAAGGGATCTGGTACTGCTTTGTCCGCTTGTGCGAGTTCGTGCATCCATCGGTAGTGCAGAACAGCTCGTGGGTCGTCTTCAGCCAATGGTTTTCCGCTCTCATCAACACCTTGTAGGTTCAGTAGAGTTGCGGCATCGTTGACTGCATAGGATTCATCGGCGATGCTCTGGTCCATTCCACTGAGTGATATTTGCTTCTGAATGACCATTCCTGGTAGGAAGTTCGGTGCAGGCATGACTTGGTGGAGGTCGTGTCGCTGAGTTGTTTCTTCATTGCATTCTGGGTTGTGGCAGCGGAATCCAGCGTTCAAGAGACGGCTTCGTGCATTGATCTTAACACGTCGGTTGTCTCCACGGATGATGTAGTTAACACCTGGGTGGACATCAGGTCCACGCAGAATCATTTGACGCATTTGTTCTCGGTTACGGGCAGTGACGCGAATAGGAACGGTAAGTTCCTTTGCGATCTTGGTCGGGACACCGACTTCATTGACACTGAGGTAAGGGTCGGGTGAAATTACAGAACGTGCACAGAAGTTAACACGCTTACCGGAAAGATTGCTTCGGAAACGGCCTTCCTTACCCTTGAGACGCTGAGTCAGTGTTTTGAGGGTTCGACCGGAGCGGTGTCGAGCAGGTGGAATCCCGGAAGTTTGGTTGTCAAAGTAGGTGGTGATGTGGTATTGCAAGAGTTCCCACAAGTCTTCAACAATCAGCTGAGGTGCGCCAGAGTCACGGTTTTCACGAAGTCGTTGGTTGATACGAAGAACGTCAACCAGTTTGTGTGTGAGGTCGTCTTCAGAGCGGTCGCCGCTGTCCAATGTGATGGACGGACGAACGGTAATCGGCGGAACCGGCAAGACCTTGAGAACAATCCACTCGGGGCGGTTTTGCTTATCCATTCCGATAAAGATAAGGTGTTCTGGAGGGATGCTGCTCAACCATTCACGTACATCACGAGCATTGAGTTTACGCTCGGTGTTTTCGTTCTTTTCCTTGAATGTTGTAGGCTTGTCAAGAACAATCTTGCCTTGAGCTGCACCACAGTGCATGCACACCTTGCGCTTTGTACCCGAGGTAACCTTCTCAACTTCCTTGATCATCTTTGAAAATTCAGTTGAACCAACACCGTGCTTGGTCATCACGTCACGGATACGGTTTCGGTAGTAATCCTGTTCGGACTCTTCTGGGTTGGATGGACTCGTACCTTCTTCTGTGTGAAGAAGAATCTTGCTGCAGGTGTTGCAAGTAGCTTTGAGTGCGGTTTTGATCAAGTTTACGAAACCAATGTGAATCACAGGCAGTTCAAGTTGGATGTGTCCAAAGTGACCTGGTGATTCGTCATACTTGCAGCCGTCGGTCGGGCAAATAAGTCCGGGTTCAATAACACCCATGTGAGGGTCCATGAGACCTTGCTTGTAGGCGTGGCCGTCATCTTTGTAGGTGTCAGCAGTCTTCACCTCAACCGCAGACATCTTCTTGATTTCAAGTGGGTCCATCAATCCAAATCGGATTTGAGCAATCCGCTTTGGAATCATTGTCGTTTTTCTGCTCATCTTCGGTCCTCCAGTTCAAGGCGCATGGCCACTCCTAAACTCTTCATTTCGTCTAGAAGTAGCTTGAATGCATATGAAGTCTGTACTTTGTAGACTTCTGCTCCATCTCCATGGATTGGGCTTACGTAGGTACCACGCTTTGGATCGTACCAAGCGATGTGTCCAGATTGTGCACAAACATACATGTCAATTCCATCTGATTCGTCAAGCAATCGGTCTTTGATGACCATCGATGCACCGTGTGCAATCAAACAGTCACGTTCCATCTCACCAAATCGAAGACCACCTTGTCGGGCACGACCTTCGGTTGGTTGACGGGTTAGGATTTGGACACGACCACGTGAACGGGCGTGAATCTTTGAGGATACCAAGTGATGCAATCGTTGATAGAAAATACATCCAACGAAGATGTCTGCTGGGTAAGATTCGCCAGTTTCACCGTTGATCATTGTTTCACGACCTGTGTGAGCAAGTCCGTTACGAACAAGTCCATCACGAAGGCTGGATTCTTTCTCTCCACGGAATGCGGTACCGTCAACACGGCGTCCTTCCATGGCTCCTACCTTTCCACCGATCATTTCCAATACGTGGGCAACGGTCATTCTTGACGGAATAGCGTGAGGGTTAATGATGAGGTCGGGAACGATACCATCTGGAGTAAATGGCATGTCTTCCTGCTCAACCAAGCGCCCAATGACACCTTTTTGTCCGTGTCGGGATGCAAACTTGTCCCCGACTTCGGGAATCTTGTGGCTTCGGACCATGACTCGAACCAAACGGCCGGAGTCAAGAGATTCTGTGACATAGACATTGTCAACCCATCCTTTTTCGCCGTGGCGAACGAGCATGGAAGATTCACGACGTTCTTGAGCCATCAAAAATGCACCGCCTGAGGTTTCTTCAAGGAACCGTGGGGGGCTGGTCTTTCCGACCAATACATTTCCACCTTCAAGTTCGGTTTCTGGAACCGGCAAACCATCGTTTTCCAAGTGCATGTAAGCTTCTGGAGTCTTGAGTCCCTTGATTTCTTGCTTTGAGGAGCCAGGCTTTTCAATTTCTTCCACCTGTCCTCCAGGGAATCTTCGGCGTTCTGCATTGTAGGTACGATTGAATGTTGAGCGTCCCAATGCACGATCGATTGAACCCTTGTTCATGATAACTGCGTCCTGCATGTTGTAGCCGTGCAAGGACATGATCGCTACGATGAAGTTCTGACCACCAGGGCGGTCATCGAAGTTGGTTGTTTCCATGGCTCGGGTTTTGGTAATCGAGCGTTGTGGGTAGTGCAAGATGTGTGCACGTGTGTCAGGGCGCATGCGGTAGTTGGCACTTGGCAATCCTAGAGATTGCTTGACCATTGCAGTACCGCCGGTAACACGAGGTGTAGAGTTGTGTTCTGGGTATGGGATGAGGGCTGCGCAAACACCGAGTACCAATTGTGGGTCGATTTCACAGTGAGTGTGCTCTTCGGTGTAGAGGAGAGGGATCTCAAAATCAGTGGTGCTCCATTCTCCATTTGGCATTCGCACTTTGGCTCGTAGGTGAGCTGTTCGGGCGCCAGGTTCTCCAAGGTTGAGCCACTCGATATCCTCGTTCTTTACAGTACGGCCAGCAAGACCTGCTGAGTCGCCTTCAGGAACGGTTTCGGGAAGCACAAAGGGTCGTGGTGCGATGTAGAGGTCTTCTTCTTCTTCAGCATCGATCCACTCAACAATTCCTTCAATGACAAGCGAACGGAAGTTCATTTCTCCACTCGTTAACTTGGCCAAGTGGTCAAGCGTCAAGCGAGGAGAGCCATCGTAGAGGATGAGGACAGGTCGGAGAATTCGACCTTTGTCGGTATTGATGAAAATATCCTTGTTATCCTTATCATGACGAATGGAAACTTCGGAAGGTATGACACCACGGCGTCGAGCAGATTTGAAGTGCATGACGAGTTTGTGTCCCTTCTTGTGAATACCGTAAATGTCACCGTTGACGTGAATACGGTCTCCGTCAGTCCAATCGTCTGGCTGATAGACTTCCAGTTCGTCAAGACGTTCTCGGATTTCGATCTCGTCAATGTTCTCAGAAATGTCAATCATTTGGGCAGCGTTCTTCACAAGACCGCAGTTTTGTCCTTCAGGAGTTTCGTTAGGACACAATCGACCCCATTGTGTTGGGTGAAGGTCACGAGCCTCAAAGTGGGGCTGGCTTCGTACAAGAGGCGATGTGACACGGCGCATGTGCGAGAGTGCAGCAAGGTAGGTGGTTCTGTCAAGCAGTTGGCTGACACCGGACCGTCCACCGACCCAGTTTCCTGTTGCGAGTGCGTGCATGATCTTTGAGGTCAATACATCAGGGCGCAAGCACGATGTAATTTTGAGTTCACGCTTGCGGTTGTGGTGACGCTCGAGTTGATACTTGAGGTCACGGGAGAGTTGTCCAGCGGACACACGGAAGAGGTCTTCAATGAGGTCGCCAGCTAGACGGACACGCTTGTTTGCGTAGTGGTCTTTGTCGTTAGGATCTCTTCCTTCAATGGCCATTTCCAAAACTTGACGGACGATTCGGCCAAGGTAAATGGCTTTCTTGTCACGGTCTTCTTGGTTGTCGCCCAAGTGAGGGAGAAGTTCACGGTCAAGCAATTGGTTGACACGAGCTTCACGGTACTCTTTCTGTTGTCCGGCTGCGAATTTCTTTTGGAGCCACTCATGGCTTTCCTCTTTGGTTTCAACACCGTATTCTTCATTGTCCTTGACTTCGTTGATGTTAGCAACGATGTACTTGAATGAATCAGTGTTTCCAGCGATTGCTTGGAAGATAGATTGGTCGTTTTCAACGCCAAGTGCTCGCATGAGGAGGACAACTGGAATTGCAGTTGTTCCTGCGGTACTGATCTTAACCATCAACATTCCATCACGGCGCTTTTCTACGGTTAGCGGCTTGCGCATACCGTCTTTTTGTGAGAAAATCTTTGCTACTTCAGTTTGTTTTGCATATCGCTTGTTGATTTCGACAGTGACACGGTTCGGGGCGAGGTCTTCCATCGAGATGAGGACACGTTCTGTTCCGTTGATGATGAAGTAACCACCTGGATCAAGAGGGTCTTCTCCCTTCTTGCGCAAGAGGTCATGCCATGTTCCTTTGTCTTCGTCGGAAGTGGTTGGGTTGAGGACGCGGTCTCCAGCGATATGCTTTGGATGGAGGTTGCATCGTTCTGAGCGGACCATGATAGGCATTGAGCCGACCTGTACGCCTTTTTCTGTAGGTGAAGGGACTCCGTTTCGCTTGATGGTAAAGTCCATTGAGACCGGAGACATGTAAGTCAACTTGCGCAATCGGCATTGCATGGGGGTTGAATCGTTCAGTGCACCGTTTGCTTCCTTGACCATAGGTTTGCCAAGTTTAACGTTCTTGATACGAATCACGATGTCTTGGTCGGCGACGTCCAGTTTGATGTAGCCACCTTCGTCATCGTCAAAATCCTCGTCGGTGCCGACGCGAATGTTTCGAATGATTTTTTCCATTCGTGATAGGGAGTTTTCTGTAGCAGGGATGCAGTCGTCATAGGATGCGAGTTGGTGGTTGACCAAACTTCGTTCTCTGAAAAATGATTGAATGATTTCTTGCATGTTATCCTCTCCTCAGTTCCCCTCCACAATCAGCCGGTAGGCGATTGTGCGTCCAGCCGATGGGGATTGGCGGACGACTTTCAGAACACGGTCAGCAATCCAACCTGCGGCAAGTGGCTTGTGGTCGGGGTTGGCCGCAAGCGTCGCCATGTCTTCTGCTTCTGCTAGTTCTTTGATGACCTGGACAACCGGGTCAGTGATGAGGATCTTCGGCAACAATTCCTTGGCCAAGCGGTCTTCGCCAGTTTCAACATCGGGTTGTACCATGTTCCACGGTTCAAGTTCCTTCAGTTCTATGGCGAGTTGGTCTTCGTCGGAAATGTTTGCCTCGCCAATAAGTTCTTGATGGGGTACAAGAACGTGATTTAGGGCATTGAATCGGGATGTGATTTCTGGGCGATCAAAGTCATCAATGGCTTTTGAGCGAATGGTGATTTTCTTGCTCTTTTTCGCAGCACGTCGGCGGGAGCCTTGTTCTGCAATGATGTTCATTGTGTTGACAAATTCTTCGGCGTCCTTTGAGATTCCAAGAACAGAGGCAACTTCGTCGTGCCCCAGATTCTTGATGTCAGTCATGTTTCGGTCAGTGGCGAGTTTGTGAGCATAGTCCTCAGAAACTCCCAGTTCCATTAAGCGTTTTTTAGTTGCACTTTTTACTACCATTCTTACACCCCGCGAACACCCTCGCAACCGGAGCCGGTAGATTCAGCAGGCGGGCCTGACGGGGTTCGAACCCGCGACCATCGGATTAAAAGTCCGACGCTCTACCTGACTGAGCTACGAGCCCAACGTTGTTTCTTGGGCTTTCAATCCCAACTACCACCCCTTCATATACTTTTTC
>PBTH01000050.1 GCA_002726495.1 Methanobacteriota archaeon
CATAGGAACGTCCCCGCATCGGTCCGTTGGAACGGTATTCCTGGCGCCGCTGTTTGTGTTCCTCGCTCAGTGGGCATACGGACAGGGCGTCATCAAAGCATGGCGCGAAATCCGCCGTACTGGTGGACGAGCCGGCGAAGGTGCACAAATTGATGACCGTGTGCGAACTGCTTGAATCGTCCGAATTCTTGATTCAATTGGAAAAACCCCTTCAACTCCCCCTCATAAGGGGAGAACTTCTATTGTTGAGCACAAAAAGTGCAACGCATGGGGCGGCTCTCACTTGCAGAACGCATCTCCGCTTTGGACCGCCCTGAGGAGATTGAAGAAGTTGAGGCGATATGGCACTCCATTCGCCCAATCTTAGCCGTCTCCCGTATTGTGCTCGTCATTCTCATTATCTTGGTTGGAGAAATGTTTGATGACGAATACATCAATGGATTAACCGTTGGTTTGTGGGCAATTGTGATCGGCATTCCAATGTTCATATTGATTTCATTTGCTCTTATTTTTGGAGACCGGTTCGATAGCCAAGAAGAGGAAAACGCCAGTTGAATTTCATGTTTCAAGACGAAGAGTCAAATAATGACGAGAGGTGATAGTTTTTATGCGAAAGCACGGATTTGCAATACTGCTCGTGTTTTTGCTGACCAGCGCCGTCTTTGCGCCTGTGGATGGATACAAGACCGGGAAGTACAATTCTTCTTCAGGATGCGGTTGCCATACCTCCTCCAATACACTCACTGCAACACTCACAGGCACGCCCGTTGAATACAATCCAGGGTCAACATATTCACTCTCTATTGGAATAACAACGAGTCATTCAAGCGGTGGATTTTCTATGGTTGCATCCGATGGAACATTCTCCAATCCTTCAGCTGATGCAAAAGTAAACTCCCAAGGAACTTCCGTCACACATTCGACATGGACCAGTACCTCTTGGAGCGTTGATTGGACCGCACCTTCTACCGGTACAGGAACTGCAACGCTATCGCTTGCTGTCCTTGGCGGAAACGGTCAGCAAAATACAGGAGGTGACGCAGTAGGAACAGCGAGTTATTCCATCCCTGAATCCACAACGGCGAATACTGCGCCCACCATCACTGGCCTGTCCATTACACCGCAACTTCCGGTGACCTCGGACACCTTGGTTGCATCCTACACGTTCAATGACGCTGACGGCGACCAAGAAAGCGGAACAACCTATGCCTGGAAACTCAACGGCAGTTTAGTACCCTCATTAACGGCTTCAACTGTTGATTTCTCACAGACCGCAAAACACCAGTCGTGGACGGTGGAGGTCACGCCCTCAGATGGAATTGACACCGGACAGATCGCCACATCTTCAACGACCACGATTGCGAATACACCGCCCTCCATCACCCAATTGGATGCATCGGACCTGTCTCCAAGCGACTCAACCGACATCACCTATTCACTCGTATCAAGTGATGCAGATGACGACCCGTTGATGTTTGAAATCCAATGGATGCTCGATGGCACTGTTGTGTCGGAATTGAACAATGCAACCTCGCTACCTTCGGTTGCAACCCGTGACGGGGATGTTTGGCAGGTTCGGGTTCGAGCCCACGATGGTGAGGCGTTCTCGCCTTGGACCACTTCGGATGCGATCAACATCGGGCCATCGGCAAACAACCCCCCTGTAGCAACCAATGTACTGCTCAGCGTCACCAATCCAGTCACAACAGACGCCATCACGATGTCCTGGGATGAATCGGATACCGATGGAGACAGCATCTCACAGCGCTCAACCCGTTGGGTTCGGGATGGACTCGTTTACGAACCTGCCAATGAACTTGTCACGCTACCGTCAACGATGACTCAGAAAGGTGAATCGTGGAGTGGTGAAGTACGATTGTTTGACGGAACGTCATGGTCCGCCTGGGAGCCTTCGCCTTCTGTATATGTCTCCAATTCAGCACCAAATGCCACCAACCTCAGTCTTTTCAGCCCTTCATCAACGGTAGCACATGATCTTGAAATCCATTTTGAAGGCACGGATGATGATGGCGATAGCACGCAGGTCACATCCATTGTTTGGCTTCAAAATGGCGAGGTTATGGAAGGACAAGACCAACTTAGGCTCAACAAGAGCCTGTTTACTAAGGGAGATGTTGTGGTTGCGAATCTCATCCTTTCGGATGGTGAGGTAACCAGTTCCGCAACGACTGCAGGAATCACCATACTCAATGCCCCGCCCGTCGTCAGCATCCAGTGGCCCGAAAATGTGACCTCGCTTGATGATTTGACCCCCTTGGTAATTGTTACAGATGCTGACCAAGACCAAACGACCGTAACAAAAACATGGTACAAGAATGGATTTAGGGACGGCAATATGGATGGAGAAAGTACCGTTTCCTCCGACCGAACAGAACCTGAACAAATCTGGACCCTTGCCGTTGTAGCGAGCGATGGTACGGAAAACAGCACGCTCACAGAAGGGGCCATTACGATTCCAAATATCATCCCTCAAGCCATTATCAGGGCGGTATCTCAGAACGCATGGAACGGTGAGTTGTTCGCCGTTACGGGCACTGACTCTGTAGATTTGGATGGACGTATTGTCGAGTACATTTGGTCTTGGCAAGGAGGACAGATTGTCGGCCCTTCGTTTGAAATTATACTGGACACCTACGCTGAGGTGACCCTCACTGTACGGGATGAATACGGAGCGGAACACCAAACTTCATTGGAAATAAATGCAGAAAATGGCCCTAAGGTCACGAACGCCGAGATTCTTGTTGAGGAAGGAAAGGTTGACCTTTCATGGGACTGGAATGGCGAGCCAATCCAATTCAATGTTTGGAGAAATGGAAATCAAATCGCAACGGTCAACACCACTGAATACCACGACGAGCCCCCATTGTCTGGACTTGCGGTCTATTACATTCAACCGGTGGTGGATGACCGCATTCTCATCGCAGGTGCGAGCAGCACCACTGCAACGGTTGAAGCTCCAGTCATTGAAGCCCCACAAGCCTCCCAAGCCGCAGGAACTTGGGTTGGTATTCTGTTCATTTTTGCAGGCATCGCCATTTCGGCACCTCAATATTTACGACGAGGTGAACCACAATGAACCGTGTGTTGTTGGTGCTCTTGCTCTCAGTTTGCCTTCTTGCACCAGGAATCGGTTCGGCCAATCCAAACGGTGTTGGTGCAGGAGAATTTGATGCGCAATGCGGAGGCGCATGCCACGGTGACGCAGACATGAACCGAAGTTCAAGCGCTATCATCACACTTTCAGCTCCAAATGAAATCTATGAGGGATTGCTGACCAGCATCACCGTGCAAATTGAATCGGTTGAAACCACAGAATCAGGCATGCTCGGGGTATTTCTCCTCAGTGGGCTCTCAGGTTCTCAAGACACTCCTGCAGATGCAGGGTGGGACATCGTTTCAAACAGCGAAGGAAATGCATTCAATTATCTTGAAATCATGGTTCCAAATGGAAGGCCTACGGTTGAAGTGACCTGGACGCTCAAGGCACCCCCCGTTGGAGAATACAGCCTCTACGGTGCTGTTCATCACGGAACAGAAGACGGAAGTGAAGCGCCATTCTACGGCGTAAGTCCAAATGCTCTCAGCGTAAATGTCCTTCAAGTCCCCGAAGACCTACCGCGTTTGTCTCCTTCATTCGAGCCACAAATCCAACGTGATATCGGAGAGCCAACGACGATGGTTTTGACCACCGAGTTTGTAACGGAGATGAGCATTGAGTGGCGGACAAGTTCAGAAAATACCGTCACGATACAAGCCACCAAAGACAGTGAAGACACATGGTCGTTTGAACTGCCTACCTCAATTCAGCCCGGTATGATCGAGTGGAGAGCTGTCATGTCCGGCGAGGGACCTGAACAGACCACGCCTTGGTTCCAATTGCGCAGCGATGAGCCTGCTTGGGAGGTTGACAACATGTTGGTTTACATGCAATCTTTTGCCATGCTTTTCGCATTGATGGCTGGGTTCATGGCGCTTCAGAAAACGCTTAGCGGGCCAGAGAAAAAGGTAGACTACGGTGAACTCATGATCCCACCTGGAGGTGAATATTGATGGTCTCATCAAATACATTCCACGTCGTTTCAACCGAACTTACCGTTGGTTCTTTTGCTATGGCAGGATTGTCATTTCTCCTGGCAATTCTTGCAAGCCGTAATATCCTCGGTTTGCAATCACGAATCACAGCCATAGATACCGTCGCTCATGCAACACTTTTCTTTGGCCTAATCGCCATGCCATTCGCCATCTTCAGCGGCGTCCAATCGAGTCCTGGGGGTGACATCAATCACCCACTCTTGGTGAACAAAATGCTTCTGTCTACCGCATCTCTTGGCCTCGCCATCGGTGTGCTCGCATCTCGGCGCATGGTCGGGGAGCGCGTTTGGTCTCAACCGTATTCCCGAGAATTGCAAGGCATTGGAGGCATGGCTGCTTCAGGATTGATTCTTCTCACCGCATCCATTGGAGGAACATTTTCCCGAGGTGAATCCCTTCTTGACATCTTCAAGTTGCCCTACGAAACCGTCCCACTGATGCCGCTTTGGATGTCGTGCACGGTCCTGGTCATTGCGCTAATAAATCTACGAACTGCGTTGCAAAAAGCCTGATCATTCGTGGCCAAGTTCTGACATTTTCAACCATGGGATGTTAGATTCACCCATGATGTCAACGATGTTCTGGAATTCATTGAGGTCAAGTTCCCCTGGCTCATCTCCAATCGAGTGGCCATAAAGAAGCAAGGTACGTTCCTCGCCAGACAGTTGATGCAATTCATCGTAAATGACGTCTGGCTCGCTGTCAAGAAGTGCAAGACTTAACGCTCGGAACACTCCACCATCCTCACAGAATGTACTCCATGAATTGGAACCGTGAGCGTTCCAGCGGATGCCCCTCAAAACCGAATAATTTTGCAGAACAAGGGCATCAATCACCACATCACGGCTTCCCATTGGGTATGCGAAGGATTCAGATTCATATCCCGCTTCTTCCATCAATTGCGTACCACTAAGAATTTCATGCTCATAATATGACATTGCTGTCTCATTATTGCGTAAATAATCTGCATATTTTTTGTGATTGCTACCGTGGAAACCAATCTCATGTCCGTCATCATGCAATCCCTTGATGATGTTACTTTGTTCGTTTGTATGATGGCCCCAATGGTCGATGAAAAAAGTCGCTGTGATGTTGTTTTGAGTGAAATAACTGCGGGTATCGTTCCATCCGTTCAAGTTCTTAGAGTCATCAAACGAAAGGGCAACGCCTTGGTGGGCAAGTTGGTTACAATTGTGATCGTATTTCTCAAAAGATGGATTCCAATAGGTACCCAAAGCAGTTGACACAAATAAGAGAAGGACCACATAAACTGGAATATTGGTCCTCATAAAGGGGGGCTCACAAAATTGAATTATAAATTCAATTGGAGGGAGGCCTCACAAGCCCGCCATATCTCCGGTCTGTATCGTCCACTGACTCGCATAGACTCCACCGGAATCAACCAAATCATCGTGAATGCCACGTTCAACTACCGCTCCGTCAACCATTGACAGAATCTCATTGGCATTGCGAATGGTGCTAAGGCGGTGTGCTACAGCAATGGTTGCGCGTTCAGTTCCAGAAGACAACAGATTTTCTTGAATCCGGCGTTCCGTTTCAGCATCAAGTGCGCTGCTGGCTTCATCAAGAATTAACAGACTGGGCTCTTTCAGAAGTGCTCGCGCCAAGGAGATTCGGGCCCGTTGACCGCCGCTCAATTTTGCGCCTCGGTCCCCGACCATGGTATCGAGACCATCTTCCAGTTCCTGGACAAATTCCCAAGCCCCTGCGAGGGACAAGGCCTGCTTCAATTCATCCTCGCTTGCACTTTGATTGTAAACGACGTTGTCACTTACTGTGCCGTAAAACAGGAAGGGGTCTTGGCTAACAAATCCAACTGCTTCACGCACTGAATCAAGTGTAAATTCAGTGATGGGACGACCGTTTACGAGAACTTCCCCGCTGTCGGGAGTATAATACCGCATGAGCAGTTTGAGGATGGTCGTTTTCCCAGCGCCGGTGTGGCCCATAACGCCCAAAAATTCTCCACCTGATACTTTGAACGAGATTCCGTTGAGAACTTTGATGGATGTGTTTGGATAGGTGAAGTAGACGTCGTTGAATTCAATCGTCCTAATCGGTTCACCAAGGTCTTCTGCGCCGTCTTCATCAATGATTTTTGGTTCAAGATCAATGGCTGCAAAGACCCGCCTTGCCGCCGCCTCACCGCGTTGAAGTTGATTCACAAGAATACCAAAGATGAACATCGGCATGGTCATTCTGGTGCTGATGAGCAAGAAGGTGACAAGTTGGCCCGTGGTAATTTCTCCTTGTCCAGCGAGATAGCCACCTGCAGTCACGAGAAGGCCAAATGCAACACCTGCTACTGCGTAGATCATGGGAATGAATCGGTTGCGGTCTTTACTGGCCCCCATTGCTTGGTCGCGGTAAGAAGCCGATTCTCTAGAGACTCGGTTTGCTTCCCAGTCTTGAGCATTGTAAGCCTGGACAACTGAAATACCCGAAATAAGGTTTTCAAGAACTGCGTTGATGTCTCCGGTTGATTCGCGTTGTTTTCGGTATTTTCGCTGGACTCTCGTAGAGAACCAGTAAACTCCTGGGACGATGAAAAGAATCGGTGCAAAGAGGACCGCTGCAAGTTTCCATGACATGAGAACCAAGATGATGAACGCTGTTGCGAAGGTTACGGTAATACGTATGATGGAGGTTGAGGAGTCCGATACCACATCTTCAAGCTGATTGACATCGCTTGACAAAACGGACATAATTTGTCCGGTTTGTCGCAGGTCATAGTAAGAAGCTTCCATGGCGATGAGGGAACGCGTCGCATCCATACGCAAATCGTGTTGAATGTTGTAACCCAGCGTCTGCCAAGCATATTCAGAAATCCCTTGGAAGATGGCGAGACAGAGAAATCCAAAGAAGACAAGAAGACCGTATCCAATCGCTGGGTTGCTGTGAATAAAGGTGACAGTGTCTTGAATAATCTGAGGTCCAGAGAGGGTATCGGTCGTGAAATAATCAACGGCGAATCCAATCGCTACAAAGGGCATTAGGTCGAAGAACCGTGCTGCTGCGTTTGCAGAAATCCCTGTCATGACTCGCTTGGGGTACTTCTTGGCGTAGGGAACGATTCTCCAAATTTGCTTTCCAAGAACTTGGGTATCCTCATTGATGTCCTCAGGCGCCATCATATCTCCTTCCGCCCCCTGTGAACGCCCTCTCGCCATAACCATTCGGCCTTGCTTGCCATTCTTGAACCCTCGGTATTTCGTGGATTCAACAACGCTATCTTTGAAGCCCGATAATGCAATCTTTCATGAGGTACCGGCTCATGGAAGTTCTATGCTGGCTCAAAAACGACGCTGTTCAACCCTCCTCATGATGCTCCTGTTCCTCCAGGTGCTGGCCCCGGTTGCTTGGGCTTCAAACGATTCATTGGACTCTCTCGAAGTCACAACAGACGCTGACCTTGAATCCCTCCAACAGATTGGTATTTCGCCCTCTGTTGATGCAAAGCACGGATGGTTGACTGCAGAAAATGGAGCGTCATTGACCCATTTATTGTACCGTGATGTTACAATGGTTGCTCCAGAAGATTGGACTTCCTTGACTGGAATCCAGGTGGTTGACGGTTTCCATCTAATCAGCCATACCTATCCCGTCCCCACCTCCTGGTTTGATGAATTGCAAGATGTCGGAATAGAATGCCATTCGTTCCTACCTCCTGCTGCATTCCATTGCGATGTCAACGGAAAAACCCCTCAACAACTCTCTGCGTTGAACGTTGAAGGAATTGCAGCGATGGACGCTACCGATAAGATCCAATCCAATCTTGCCCTTGGCCTCCTTGGGCTTGAGGCAGAATATGAAAACCCGTTCGTGAATGAAGAGGGAGCAATTGTCAATGTCGTGCTTTCAGGAACATCGTTGCCGGAAGATATCGCAGAGCAACCTGGCGTAAGTGTGGATTCGCATAGCGGCAGATTTTCAACGATGGCTGCGGACAAGGATGGGATTTCTTGGTTGGCTCAACATCATCAAATCGAGTGGATTGAAGCAAAACCTGTTTTTGAAATTTTCAATTCAGAAGGTATCGGAGTCATGCATGTTGACGACCTTTGGGACAGTACCACAATGGGGAACATCGACAGTTCATGGAACGGCCTTGACGGAAGTGGAATCATCGTAACCGTCGCCGACACAGGAATTGACAATGGTGTGAACAATTCAGGGATGCATCCAGACTTTGCAGACCACATCAAGGGCATCCTCTCCTATCCACCGCCGGCATCGACCTGTACATACTACAGCCTCAACCCCTGTGGCGATTCAGCCTCGGATTTGGACGGCCACGGTACGCATGTTGCAGGTTCTGTCTTGGGGGATGGCACCGATAGCAACGGAGCAATTACGGGAGCAGCCCCCGAATCGCAGTTGCTGTTCCATGCCATTGCAACAACCCTTTCAGGCGAAGAA
>PBTH01000051.1 GCA_002726495.1 Methanobacteriota archaeon
ATCCACGGGGGTGGACGTGTGAGGGGCGAGGCGAAGGGTTCTCTCCAAGTCACCGTTTGATACATTCATGAGAACGGTTTGAGCCATATCGTCAAGGTTGTGCCCCAGTGCAATAACATCCGCATTCACTCGCTCAGCGAGATGATTGATGCCTTGTCGTCTAAAGACTCCGCAATAAGCACAAGCCATTCTTGGAGCATTGCTGTCCTTGGCGGTTGCTTGGGGAAGCCTTTTGACGACCTCATCCATCTCAATAAACGATAGTTCGGGATAAGTTACCGTTTCGTGTTGTATTCCCAACCGCTCAGAGAGTTCCTTTGCGCAATCAATGGACGGTGGGCGATATCCCTCGATGCCTTCATCCACTGTTCCCGCAACGATGGTTACATCTCGACGTTCACCGAGTAAATCTACGAGGGAATGCAAGAGTACAGCAGAATCTTTCCCTCCCGAAACAGCCACCAAGATCGTTGTGTGTTCTCCCCGCTTCAATTTGAGCTGCATTCGTAACTCTTTACTGATTTTCTTTCGGACCGACTTTGCAAGATGTTTTCCACACAAGATGCGTCCGGAGTATGCTTGTTCGACAACGGCAGGTTTGTCGCAAGAATCACATGTGGGGATTTCGAAGAGCCCCTCCGGTGTGTTCTCGGCCATAATTAACGCGGCGTAGACAGAGTGTTTGAAGTCAACGGCTTTGGTATGGGTGTCTGAACGAGCCAATGATATGGCTATTTTATCAATTGTAAAATTAAATTTCTAATTGGAATATTTCAAAAAGAATTTAGCCTTTGGGGCCGGTTGAGGCCAGGTCGGCACAGGGAGTAAATCTCCATGTCATCGCACATACAAGCCATGAGGCTGGAGTTGACGCCAATCAAAATATAATTTCCAGTTGGAAAATCCTGTTAACCCCACAAATCAACAGAAATCCGCTTTCGGGCGCAAAACTTCTTGAAGGCTACAGCGGTGTCACCGAGATTGAGCGACCATGCTGCAACGGTTATTATCGGCCTTGACGACCCAAAAGGGGGTCGAACAAGTGTTGATGGTTGATGATCGAGGGCGACTTATGGCCAGTGTTGGACAGACCGGTACAGTTCCGGATGTTGAACGAATGGTTTTGATGACCTCAACGGCGTTTGAAGCGACACAAAACCTTGGTCTTGGAGAATTGTACGAGATTTGGGAAGAGAGTGAAACACGCACAATGATCGATATCGTCACACCATATCGTATTGTGATGCTTCATGGGAAAGGTGGAAAACTCGCTCGATGGAGGCACAGCGTTGATGTCAATCGCAAGTCTCTTGCAACAACCCCTGAAATGTAGGTGAACCGTCATGTTTGAATTACCATTTGGAACCCCAGTTGATGAAGAACTTGATTTGACTGAAGGAGTCTTACAGCCCTTTGCTCATGGAGCCATCTCAACGTGGGTTGGCCGTCGGAAAACCCCAGCAGGGCATCGTCTCGTGCGTGCAGGGCGCATCGTAGGTTGGTTAGCAGAGGGTAGCAAATACACGCAGAAACGTGACTTGCTGGCGGGAGAGGAGGCACAAGAGGCGCTCCTTGCGCTTGAATTGGAACAAAAAGTTCGCTTCACTGCATCAGAATACTCGATCTCAGGCCTCGGAGATGTTGCAGAAATAGTCCCGGAAGCCTTCATTCACCAAGCCGACCGACAAGGTTTGCGCTCCATGACAAACTTCGTCGAGCGACTTCTTGCCAGAGATTTGTCAAAGGTCTTGGAACATCTTGTGAAGGATGACACCGTTCGGGGCGCTATAGCTATCGATTCGGGAATGTTAATTGATGAGGTAGGCCAATTGCCACGAGACGGCGATTCCCTTTCAAATCAAATTCACAGCATTCTTTCTGATATTCGTGTTGAGGATATCAATTTGGGCCTGGGGCTCGGTCCTTCAGGGCATTGGACTCTTCATACATCTGATGGAGCCCTATTGCTTGCTCAAAGTGGAGAAATCGCTCTTGCGATTTGGACCGAAAGAGACGCCAATCATTCTCGCCTTCTATCAACCGCATCCTTGCTTTTGGAGGGAGAAATCGCTTCCGTTGGTGAACATGGAACCAGTCTTCCTGAAGGCTTCGCTCTTCGCGAGGGGCGCGGCGGGCCAGATGCAATTCTCTCCATGCTCAAAGCCGGCTTAGCCGAGGAAGTGACCGGTCATGTTCAATCTGGAACATCTTCAAAATCGGTTTCGCTCCTTCTTTCTCGCGGTGTCCCAATTGCTCTTTGGGCTCCAAACGCTGAAAGCGAAAGTGCTGCAATGACCATGCTGACAGAACCCAAGCGCAAGGTGAAATTGATTCGCTTTTCGGCGGGAACAGTGGTTTCAGCAAATTCTGGAAGTTTTGAATCCTTCACGCTTAGTACATTCTGTGACCAATTGGCCACCGTCCGAACACGGTCGGAAGCCCGTCAAGAATCAATTCGAGCATCCTTGAAAGAGATGTTAGGTTTTGAAACCGGCCTTGAAGAATTGCGCACTCAAAGGGCCAAAGTCAACTTTTCAACCTCCGGCATGGAGGTGAGTTCAGACCTTCCTGTAATGCAAGAGCAGGCCGTGGCTGCGGTTGACGCTGGATTGCGCCGAAAACTTGAGTCTGCTCAGCAAACCGTTGACAAACTCAAGAAAGACTATGCTTTGCTTGAAGGAAAGAATAAGGAACTTGAGACCAAGAAAAGCGCTGCTCAAATCGTTGCTAGAGAAGCGAGTGAAACACGTCAAGAACATACAGTCGCCCTCGAAGAGGCCCATGCACGATTGAACAGCATGCAGGTTGATCTTGCAGAATCAAGGAATCAGTCCGAAGATGCTGAGCAACGTGCAGAACGATTGGTACGCAGAGTGAACGAACTTGAATATCAAGTGAGTGAACGAGCTGCTGAACTGGCCAAGGCTCTCGGTGATGCAGAAGCAAGCAGTGAACTTCAGAACATGATTGAAACCCTTGCCATTAAGGAAGCCGAATTGCAGGCAAACCTCACAGAAGGCAGCAAGCGATTGGATACGATTCGTCAACAAAGCGAAGATGAGGAACGTAGGTTACGAGTGCTTACCGAACAGGTGAGCACAACAAGAGAGCGTCATGCACGCAGTCAATCGGATGTACTCACCTTGCAGGAACAAGTGCATGTACATCAGTTGGAATTGGAAGCCATCAAAACCGAAGAATCAATGTCACGAAACCGTATGGAGGAAGACCGCCTTCGCCGTGCTGAAGACGAATCCCGCCGTGCGAATGTCCAAGCTGAACTTCGGGAATTGATGGATGAACGACGAGGCTTACTCCGAGAACTTGGCGACATGGGAGCACGAAGAGGTCACGCTGAAGCCGAACTCTCTTCCTTGGTGGAGAAAGCCACCACTCTTTCGCAAGCACATGAAGAAGCTCTTGCAGACATACAAGAAGCAGAACGGCTACGTGCACGGCTCGCAGAAGAGCCTCTCGCACAGGCATTGTTGGATGATAACAATACATTTGAGGGGTTAGGGCCTGTTCTTGAACGGCTTGAACACGCTCGCAGTTTGGGGTACTCTGTGACAATGCTTGACCGAGCTGTTGAGCGGTCCTTGCAGGTAATTCAATCAACGGTAGATCATGTAGCAGCGACCCCACGCCATCTTCTTTCATCGGAGGTCATGACCTTGCTTGAGCGTCAAGTCCCCCAAACAGCAGGTGCAGTTCGTGGACTTGCACGATGGTCTGTACAGCAACGATTGGAGCACCAACTTGGCGAGACTGTTAATCATGTTGTGCTCGATTTGGAACATCTTCTGGAAGATTATGACCGTTCAATCACGATGCTGCGTAGAATCCGTAATGTGCTGGAACAAATCGAGCGTCTTGGCGCCCCAAGCCACGAAGTACACGCACTCTTGACCAATTGCCAACGTCCCGAAGCGCTTCCAAGTTTGGCCCAAGGAACACGAAAATTGATTCAGGTCGCTTTGGATGACATCTATTTGGAGGCCGATCAAAGAGACGCTGGCGAAGCGATTGGCCTTGAGGAAACTGCTCGTGTTCTTGAAGAGTTGATCACCCAACTTGATGCTTCTGGCCTTACTGATGGTATTCCACGAGGCATGCTTTGGGAATTCCAGAGGGACGGTTTGTTACCATTTGAGCGAGAGTCTATTCCTGCGGAACATCGGATTCCAGTGAGTGAGGATATGATGCAAGACTTAGAACCGGTCCTTCTTCACGATGAATCAACGGATGGAAGCCAACCTGAATCCAAAGCCTCAGTTGATGAGGATGGATGGGCAGAACTTCCAGCCCCTCAGGACAATCCCCTTGAATCAGCATCCACCCATACACCATCAAACCAGACGAATGTTGACCTCGATGATGAACGAGCCCAATTGGAAGCCGAGTTGGCACGCATTGACGCAGAATGGGACCATCGTGATACAACACCGACCGCTACTTCATCTCCACCTGATGCGGCACTTGCCGATCTTGAGTCACGTCTTTCCAACATTGAATTTTGAGGTATTAGCATGTCAGAAGAACACATGACGCTGTTGGGGCGTGATGAGACGAAAGGCAAAATTTACCCTCTGTTTATTGAACGAATCCTTCTGATTTCAGTTGTCGTTCTCACCGTTGTATACGGTGGGAATATTGCTGATCATTTTTCATCTTCATGGGTGGGCTTCACCATTGGATACATCATGTTCCCTATGGCCTTACTCGCCGTAATAGAGATGATTGGACGTTTCATTCAATCTCAACAATAATCAAAGTTGAGAGAAGTCTTTTTTGACAGGGGACGCATCTTCTGTTCTGGTTTTGGATTGAATGAATCCAATAACCCGCTGCCAGGGAATGAAGAATCGTAATACAGACATGATGCTCAAGAACAGCAGTGCAGAAATAACAAGCCCATAGGTCAGAGTAAGTTCAATCGATTCAGAGACCTGACCCGCCCATTGACTGCCGGTCGTATCCGAAACAATGGTGAGCAGAACTTTGTGGAATCCCAAGGCCACCATCGTGACTAAACCGGTTAATCCTAGGAAGAAAAATGTATGACGAAGATGGGTGTTGAGTACATTGTCCATCTGTTGAACGTATTCGGGGTCACGCTTGCAGGACTCAGGCAATCGGAAGGCGTATTCAAGATTGCGAATGACACCGTAACTTGCTTCTTGGAAGACCATGATGAGCACTGCGATAAGAATGAGGTCAAATTGTTCTTTGGTAACCAATTTCAACCCGAATAAACCGATCGTTGGGTCCGATGATTGACTTTCTAGCGTTGCTAAGGCGCCCCCGTACGCACCCAGTTGTCCTTTGATGAGAGGGAAGGTAAGGATTGCATGTATTCCCAAGAAGAGAAGTGTAAAGCCAATTGCCCAAGCGATTGAACGACGCGATAGCCCCCAAATACCTCGGGTCCCCATGATGACTGGAAGGAGGTAAATGAAGAGAATAATAAGCGACATGATCATCAAAAGTGGCCATTGAAGGGTTTCAAGTTCGTTATCATCTGGTAACCTCAAATTAAATTCAAACAACATTCCTGCAAACCACGACAACAGAAGTCGGCCGACCAGTAATACAATCAAACCCACAATAAATCCGAGTTTAATTCGCTGCTGAACCTTTGGAGTTTGGAAGGCAATAAATGCCATGATTCCACCTAAACTGAGCCCCATGACCATTGGCACAAAGAATCGTGAGAGCCCCTCTCTTCCTTCCCCGGTCAACCAATCACCAAGGGGCAATTGGTCGGAGATTAACAATTCAATTGAGTCGAACAAGATGGTGTGGTCAATGGACCCTACGACATAGGTTTGAACCACTTGAACATACATCGTAATGAGCGCAATGGTGGCTACGATTTGAAGCGAAAGAATTTGCCATTGGCGTCTTAGATTTTTCAAATGAAGCGTTCTAGGACGGGCTGTGCCCTCCATGAGCACATCAGACTGCAGACCAACTTCACCTGCCATGCTTAGTACCCCCTTACCTGCATCAGTGCCTGTGACAAATCCATGTCTGGCATCCAGTCAATAACTTGAGCTCCAGAGCCAGCAAGTGTCGTGAGGCGGTTCTGACGCTCCAACTTCAAGACCTCATAGGACATCCTTGGAATACGGCTTACCAACCGTTCAAAGTCAACACTGGATGGTGAGAGAACGGTCACTTCGTGCCCTCTCCCGACAAGGTCCCGGACAGCAGCAGGTACTGTACCGTCTCCCTCACAGGATGAGATCACAAAGACAGGACTTCCCCGACTGAATCGCCCACTCAATGAATTGGTGACAGCTTGGAGGGGCATGGTGCCCTTTGGAGTAACTCCAGCAAGGGCGCTTAAAATTTTGAAATATTGCTTATCTCCTGTATCGGGAGGCAGGTAGGATAATTTTTCATCGTAAATAGCAAGAGCAACAGAATCACGTCGCTTGAGGAAAAAGGCTGCAAGGCTTGCAGCCGAAACAGTTCCCATCTCCAACGGATTCTTCAGTACAGTACCTATGCGTGCTAAGTCACGGCTGTCAAGAATAAGATAGAGGTCGGTTACAGCATCCCGGCATTTTTCATTAACCATAAGTTCGCCAGTGCGAGCAAATGCCTTCCAGTTGATGTTCTTGAATGGGTCGCCTGGAACATATTCTCGTAGTGAATAAAATTCCGAGCCTTGTCCAGGTGTCCGAAGTGTTGTTGCTCCGGTATACATCTTAGGAGTTCGGCTTCGTAGAAATGCTTCTTCGATGTCTTTAATCTGAGGGAAAATCACAATGTCGCTGTGGTGGTCAACATACATGTCTTCAACACCTAGATTGAAGGTATTTCTTGCCCGCAGGGATACCGGTCCAATGGAATAGTGGCCCCGAAGTGGGCAACGGAGAACATAACGGATTCTAGCGCTCTCTCCGGGTTTCAAATTCAGTTGCATTTGATTTAGACCACTGCGTAATTTCATCTCGTGAGGAATGTTATCGTAAATATCAAGCATCTGAGTTTTTCTGTTGCTTCGGTTTGTGACGAGAAGCTCAACATACAAATCATCACCTTTGTAGAGATTATCTGCTGATAGCGTTCGTTGTACCTCGACATCACCGTGGCCAGCAATCCATGAGTTGACGACAATAAAGGCAACCAAACTGAGGCCAAGTATCATCATTTGTTGGTTGGAAATCATCATTCCAATCAAGACCAAAGCAATACCTCCAGTGAAGGTGAAAGCCGCTTTACGTGTCCACATTCATTTCACCTCACTGTCGGCCCCACGCCTTGATTCGTTTTACCAATGCAACCGTTTGTTCAAGCGTGTATCGGTTGTTTGCTTCAACAGCAAATTTTGCTAACACTGGGTCGTTGATCATGGAAACCAATTCATTCGCTTGCATGCCTTGGAATTCTTCTCGATTCAAACCGTTTTGATTGCGCACCTTTGACAGGAATACCTGGCGGATCTTTTCCACTTTGGAGTAATAGGAATAGCGGTTTGCATCTCCAAAACCATAGTAGATGATGCTGAAAACGTGTCGCCATGGTTCAGGGTCTCTTTTCTTGATGAGTACGGCTTCAAACGTTACGAACAAAATAAGGAACAGAAGGAGCATGGCCAGCCCTTCGCCCGTGAAGTATACGAGAAGGAAGTAAACGGTGTTGTATGAATCTGCAGCGAGGGCGCTTTGGGGATGACGAGATTCATCAAAAATAACCATTGCATTTTCTGCTGGTTGACCTTCCTCGCCTTCCAATTGACTCATTAAGGCTTCAGCAATGAAATCCATGGCCCATTTTCGATTGTCATTTTCAGGCATCATTGTAGCGGTTTCTCCGTACTCGCCATCGTTGAATCCTTCGTAATCGTACATGGCGTTGATCAGCGCAGAACCGTCCGCCATGAAGACGACCCGTCCACCATCGCCGGGTTCACAACTCGTCCGGGCGCAAGCCTCGATGCTGAGGTTGAACTGGCCCCATCGGTCAGGAGTAGCAGGGGTGATTTCACTCCCAACTTGGATTTCTCCGTCTCCATTGACATCAACCGTCGCTTCGTTACTTGTCATTGCTCGGACTGCAACTTCGCTAAGTGGGCCTTGGACGCCTGGAATGATTTCGAGACCAGTCACGTTATTGAGGAGCATTTTGTAGGTCGCATTGTACTCTATCGATCCTCCAACCCAATGTTGAGCACAAAGACCTGCATCGTCTTCGTCAATATTGGTTCCGTCCATTGATGAGCATGGATGCCCACCTTGTTCTCCGGTCTCTCCCCACCGTTCGTGGAATGAAAGGGTTGAGGGGTCAATTTGGGTTCCGTTCATGCCGCATGGATTTTCTTGAACGCACATCCAAATGTAATTGAAGTCAAGTTCCGCTACGTAATTGGTATCGTAAACCTGTTCGCCGGTATACCGTACTCCAAATGCTTCTGCAACCGAACTAGCATACCCATAATCTTCCAGAATGAGCGCTGTGCCACCAGCTTCTACAAACTCAACAATAGCATTGATCTCAGAGGGGGAAAATCCACTTTCAGATGCAATGGTAATAAATCCGTCATCGTCAAATTGAGGGAGGGTCAATGTGTCACGCTCAACACCTGCAAGGATGTAAGTTGTGTTACGAGGGTCTTCGATGTCTCCAAGTAGCAGCGGGCTACTCACCAGGGAGTTGGTTTGTATCCCCATGTCTTTGATGTCCTCGCGAAATGCAGACATATCGTTCCAATCATCATCGTAGGCAGAGAGTTGGTTGGTAGAACTCAAATTGATAAAATTGAGCAAGATTGTCATCAATAGAATCAACATAACCAGCCAAAATGACGCTTGGAGACCAATTCTCCGAAGGTTCAATTGTGCTGGCAGGCCGACCATGGACATCACTTGGGAGAATCTACCCACTCTAACACGGGCTCACTTGTCTTTAGAAGGTTGTCCAAACAAGCACAGAAAATGCTCATCGTTTTCTTCGCTAAAATAACAGCACTCATTTGTTTAAATGAATCTGAGTACCGATCCGAGAAACTGCATCCGCAGGAATAGTAACGGTGTTTTCGTTGCTCTCAAATGGTAGAGCAGCGGCGCTTACGGATGGCTCAACGGTAACGATCAGTTCACTGATAGAGCCTGTTTTCAAATCAAAATGGATGTCAGTCAATGACCCGAGATGAACTCCGGTTCGGTCCATCACTTCACGACCGATGACTTCTCTGCCGAAGATTGCCATTTCATCAACCTCTGTGTTCAAGCGTTGGAGCGAGGCCAAATGAATGCGTCGGTGGTTACTCCTTCAATCACATGGTTTCCATGCCACGACTGAAGTCTCGGTTTCGCTTGATGTTACTCAAGCCCGATGTTAGTCGTGTTTCCATCTTTTGGTAATATTCCAGCATGTCTGGCGTCACGGTTGGCCTTACTCTTGAAATGGCTTCTTCAAAGTGAGTCTTTGTGACTCGCTTTTTGCCTGCTCTCATGCAGATGAGTGCTGCTTCTCGACAGACTGCTTCAATATCGGCACCTGTGAATCCATCCATTCCCGTGAGAATGTCCTTGAATGAAAATTTGCTCAATGGCATGCTTTCACTGTGAATGTTGAAAATTACCTCTCTGGCTCCGACATCGGGAGGTGGAACGTGAAGAACACGCTCAAACCGTCCACTGCGAAGCAGAGCAGGGTCTATCATTTCTGGACGGTTGGTTGCTGCAACGATGATGACACCGTCAAGCGACTCAACACCGTCCATACTTGCAAGAAGTTGATTTACAACACGGTTGGCAACATCACTGCCTTCGGATGCTGAACCCCCGCTTCGCATGGATGCTATGGACTCAAATTCATCGAGGAAGATGATTGACGGAGCGGATTGTTTTGCCTTCTTGAAAATCTCACGAATTGCTCGTTCCGATTCTCCAACCCACTTTGAAATCAATTCAGGGCCTTTGATGCTGATGAAGTTCGCTTGAGCTTCGTTTGCAATGGCCTTGGCCAAGAGTGTTTTTCCCGTCCCTGGGGCGCCAAAGAGAACAATTCCTCTAGGTGGTTTGATGCCAAAGTGCTCAAAGAGTTCGGGCTTCGTAAGCGGCCATTCCACGGACTCTTTGAGTCGTTCTTTGACTTCGCTGAGTCCACCGACCTCGTCCCAGGAAACTTCAGGGACTTCCACATAGATTTCACGCAGTGCGGAGGGTTCAATGTCGCGAATCGCTTCTTTGAAATCGTCCATGCAAACTTCCATCTTCTCAAGAACTTCTGGAGGTATGGTCTCCTCTTCCAGGTCAATTTCGGGAAGGTATCTTCGCAATGCTCGCATTGCTGCTTCCCTTACGAGTGCGGCAAGGTCTGCACCGACGAATCCGTAGGTGTTGTCAAGAACCCAAGAGATGTCAAAGTCTTCTGCGATTGGCATTTGACGAGTGTGCACGTCCATGATTTCGCTTCGTCCATCTCGGTCTGGAACGCCAATTTCAATTTCTCTGTCAAATCGTCCTGGGCGACGAAGGGCAGGGTCAAGGGCATCACGACGGTTGGTAGCGCCGATGACAACGACATTGTCTCGTCCTTGCATTCCGTCCATGAGAGTCAACATTTGAGCGACGACCCTTCGTTCAACTTCTCCGCTCACATCTTCTCGCTTTGGACAGATGGAATCGATTTCATCGATGAAGATAATCGCAGGTGAATTGTCGGATGCTTCATCAAATATTTCTCTGAGTTGTTTTTCGGATTCTCCGTAATACTTTGAGATAATTTCCGGCCCATTGATGCTCTTGAAATGCGCATTCACTTCCGTTGCAACCGCTTTAGCGATCATTGTTTTTCCTGTACCCGGAGGGCCGTGGAGGAGGACACCTTTTGGTGGGTCGATGCCGAGTCGACGGAATAATTCAGGATGTTTGAGCGGTAACTCAATCATTTCACGAACCTTTTGCAATTGTTGCCCAATACCGCCGACGTCCTCGTAGGTAATACCTTCAGATTGTCCGACATCCTCTTCAGCGACGGCTTCGTCCTTGATGACAATTTCAGTATCGGTTGTGACCTTGACGATTCCCTTCGGTGTTGTCTGTACGACTGCAAACGGTAGTGCTTCGGCGAAAAGGGTCATTCCAGGGATGAAAATACGGTCTCCTGCCACAACCGGTCGTTTTGCAAGTCCTCGACGTGCAAATCCTTCAATGCCGGGTCCAAACTTGACTTTCTGCTTGTTCGCCATCACGGGTGAAATGGTAAGTTTCGTGCAATCCTTTGCATCTACTTTTGTAACCGTGACACGGTCACCAAGGCTCACACCTGCATTTTTACGAATGATTCCATCCACTCGGATGATGTCCATCTTTGCATCTTCAGGTCGGCTACGCCAATAGATTGCAGCTGTGGAACGATTTTCCCCACGAATTTCAACGATATCACCGGGTTTCAAGTCAAGACCCATGTCCGCTGAGATACGGGCTCGGCCGTGGCCTACGTCGGAGGGGATTGCTTTTGATACTCGTAATGAAACAGAATCTTCTTTGTCAGACATAATAATTGCTCCTCAACATTTCCTATTGGCATACGACGGTATATGAAGACTCCACACCGCCATTCAGGCCAGTTCGTGAATTCCAAAACAGCGGGGGTCTCTTAAATCCACGCCTTGTAAATACCATGTTGGTGGCTCCATCACATTCAAGAGACGAGCGATGTTGGCGATGACCATGGTTCATGTCTTAGAAACCGGCCTCGAATTTTTGCCTTCAAACAACCCCAATGGAAAACCCAGTGTCAAGGGATACAACATCATCAACGGGCAACTCACGCTCGCTAGCGACGGCTCCACCTTCAACTCAATCAACCCCGCTATTCTCAATGATACACTGGGTGAATTTCCTTTATCCACCAAAGACGATGTGCATGCAGCACTTGACGCAGCTCACGCTGCGTTTCCTGGATGGGCTGCGACACCTGCTCCAACACGTGGGCAGATCATCGGTAACATGGGCCGCTTGTTGATGGAGCACAAGGATGCAATTGTCGCTCTTGAGACTCGTGAGATTGGAAAGACCCTCAAAGAATCGGCTGGTTCCGTACAGGAAGCGATCGATACATGCTTGTTTTTCCAATCAGAGGGACGTCGTCTTTACGGTCAAACCGTCAATTCGGAATTGCCTGACAAAGAATTGTTCACCTACCGTCGGCCGCTTGGCGTTTGTGGAATCATCAATGCATGCAACTTCCCAGCAGCAGTTCCTTTCTGGAAAATGATCCCAGCCATCATGTGCGGCAACACTTGCGTTTGGAAGAGCCCTCAAGATGCACCTCTGCTCTCGTTCGCTCTTGCACGAATTATGCATGAAGCAGGATTGCCAAACGGCGTAATCAATCTCGTTCACGGTAAAGGAAGCGGCGCTGGACAATACCTCGTTGATGCTGTAGATGAAGGACGCGTCAACAAGATTTCCTTTACTGGGTCAACCGAAGTTGGGAAGATGATCGGCGAGGTTTGCGGACGGAACCTTGTTTCATGTTCTTTGGAACTCGGTGGAAAAAACCCTCTCGTGGTAATGCCGAGCGCAAACCTTGACAATGCTGTTGAAGGTGCTTATTGGGGGGCTTTTGGAACGGCAGGTCAACGCTGTACCTCTCTTGGAAATCTAATTCTTCACAAGGACATTTACGATGAGTTCATGACCAAATTTATGGCGAAAGTTGAATCCACAACAATCGGAGATTCCTTGGTCCACGACGGCGTATTGTACGGCCCAATGTTGTCAGAAAAATACGCGAAGGATTTCCTTGCAGGCGTGGAAATGTGCAAAGCTTCTGGAGCCAACCACATGTTCGGCAAAGGACGAATTTCCAGCGACAATCAACCCACAAATTTCCTTGGAACTGCTGAAGAAGGCGTCTTCATGTGGCCTCACGTCTTTACCGAAGTTACAGAAGACATGGAATGTTTCCACGAGGAGGTCTTTGGCCCCGCAGTTACCATCTGCAAAGCGGATGATTTTGACCATGCACTTCACCTGGCCAACGCAAGTCCATACGGCCTTTCTTCGGCCATATACACAAACGACCGTTTGGAAGCCTACCGTTACAAGACAGGAATCAAGGCCGGAATGACGGGAATTAACAATTCGACCACCGGTGCTGAGGCACACTTACCGTTTGGAGGCGTCAAAGGTTCAGGAAACGGCACAAGGGAATCGGGTATTTGGGTGATTGAGGCCTACTCGTATTGGCATGCAGTCAACGATGAACTGTCTGGAAAACTTCAACTTGCCCAAATGGATGTTGATGAAATCGAGATGGCCGAAGCAGATGTTGATTGGACACAATTGGCTTAATCTTGAGCGTTTTTATCCCTGTGGTTCAATGGTGAACCTCAAAGACCCTGCGCATTTGGGTTAACATATCCCCCTAGGGGGATAGGGTGTGAAATCATGGGCGACGGCATCAAACTTCCCGTTATCAACGGATTGGGTCGTACCAACCGTATCGACAACTGGTGGAGCCAACCTCTCACCATGGGTGTTGGGCTGACTGCGGCCATGATCTACACCTTTTGGCGCCTCTTCATCTACACGACAGAGGGGACAATTTCCTACGGTCTTGACAGCCATCATACTGTGATGTCGCCAATCTTCTCACCCAATGTATTGGAATGGGACCTCTTCGGCCTTTCTTCCTGGGACCATCCAACGTGGGTTAACGCCGCTGTACTTATCCTTTGGATTCCATTCGGATTCCGTGGAACCTGCTACTACATGCGCAGAGTCTACTACCGCACCTTCTTCGCAAGTCCAGTTGCTTGCTGGGTTGACGAACCTGACATCAACAAGAAAATCGGATATCAAGGCGAAAAGCGATTGTTCATCTTCAACAACCTGCACAGGTATTTTCTTTACGCTGCAATGGTGATTCTTCTCATCAAATGGTGGGATGTAACACATGCAATGACCTTTGACGATGGTATCGGTCTTTCCATCGGAACCCTCGTTATGGGCATTGAAGCATTTTTGCTGACGATGTATGTGACATCGTGTCATGCCTTACGCCATCTTGCTGGGGGAATGTTGGACCGCTGGACAACGGGCATCAGTAAAATTAGAGGCAAACTCTTTGGAAAAATTAGCATATTCAATCGCTCTCATGGCTTTTGGTTTTGGACATCATTGACCTTTGTATTCCTCGGAGACCTATGGGTTCTGGCAGTTTGTGAAGGCTACGTCAACGATGTGGCTTTGTTTGTATTATGAGGTGAGATGATGACAGAACAAATAACCAACCATGAATACGATGTCATCGTTATCGGCGCCGGTGGCGCAGGGCTCCGTGCAGCCATTGAAGCATCTCGTAGCGGAGCAAAAACCGCCATTATCACAAAGTCTCTCCTCGGGAAAGCACACACGGTTATGGCCGAAGGCGGATGTGCTGCAGCACTCCAAAACGCCGACCCCCGGGACGGTTGGAAAGTTCACTTCCACGATACGATGAAGGGAAGCAAGTGGCTTGCCAATTGGCGTATGGCTGAATTTCATGCAAAAGAAGCTCCTGATCGTGTTCGTGAGTTGGAACAATGGGGTGCGGTATTCGACCGAACGCCAAACAACCTCATCAACCAACGTAATTTTGGTGGCCATACATTCCCACGGCTTGCTCACGTAGGGGATGCAACAGGTCTCGAACTGATCCGAACCCTCCAAGAACGTGGCATTCACGAAGGAATTGATATTTTCATGGAATATACCGTACGTACCCTACTCAAAGAGGGCGACCGAGTGACCGGTTGTGTTGCTTACACCCGCGTTGACGGCGACATCCACGCGTTCTCGGGCAAATCGGTCATCTTGGCGACAGGCGGTATCACGCGCTGTTGGTCAGTATGCTCAGGTTCATGGGAATACACTGGAGACGGTCACGCCTTGGCACTTTGGGCAGGGGCCGAACTCCGCGATATGGAATTTGTACAATTCCACCCAACAGGTATGGTTTGGCCACCATCAGTACGTGGTATTTTGGTCACTGAAGGTGTTCGTGGTGAAGGTGGCCGTTTGACCAATTCCGAAGGAAAGCGATTCATGTTCGACTATGTTCCTGAGATGTTTGCAGGTGACCACGCTGACACCATTGAAGAATCCGACCAATGGGTTGAGGAAGTTGTCAGCGGAAAACTCGCAACGGTTCGTCGACCTCCAGAATTGCTTACCCGTGACGTCGTTGCTAAGGCGATCAATTCTGAAGTCAAAGCAGGCCGCGGCTCACCGCACGGCGGTGCTTTCTTGGACATCTCTCACCGAGGTGAAGAAGCGATTTTGAAGAAGTTGCCAAGCATGCACCATCAATTCAAGGAATTGGCGGGCGTAGACATTTCCAAGGAGGCCATGGAAGTAGGGCCAACGGCTCATTACGTCATGGGAGGCGTCCGTGTAAACGCTGAAACTCAAGAAACAACGGTATCTGGACTCTTTGCATGCGGCGAAGTCGCCTCAGGTCTGCACGGAGCAAACCGCCTTGGTGGAAACTCACTTTCCGACCTCATCGTCTTCGGCAAGCGGGCCGGCGAGTTCGCAGCTAAGCGAGCCAAGGACCTCGCACAACCTGCAATTGACAATGAGCAAGTAGGAGCAGCAATCGATGACATGCTCGCCCCTCTGATGCGAGAGGGTGGAGAAAACCCAGGGGCCATTTACGACGAAATGCGTGACATGATGCAATCTAAAGTCGGAATCATACGTACCAAGACAGAGTTGAAAGAGGCTCTTGAAGACATAAAATCCTACAAAAAACGAGCAATGGCGTGCTCTCCAGGGACGTCGAGAAAGTACAATTCAGGATGGCATCAAGCTCTTGATCTCATCAACATGGCGGACGTATCGCATGCTGCTACACTCGCAGCGATTACCCGAGAGGAAAGCCGAGGTGGCCACACCAGGGATGATTTCCCAACACCAGAAGACGATTACTGGGGCAAGACCCTGAACATCATATGGATGGAAGGCGGAGAAATGAAGATTCGACAAGAGCCTGTTGAAGCAATCCGTGATGATTTGGAAGAAGCCCTCAAAGAAGTCAAAGCCATGATTGCTGAGCGTGCGGCTGAAGCAGGAGGTGAAAAGTGATGTCTCTCAAAGGAAAAAAGCAAGCATTCAACATCCTTAGAGGTGAAGGCGACGAATCTGAACTTGAATCCTACAACGTTGAACTTGATGAAGGGATGGTCGTTCTTGATTGCCTTCACCGCATTCAACACGAGCAAGAACCAGATCTTGCAGTTCGCTGGAATTGTAAAGCCGGCAAATGCGGTTCATGTTCCGCTGAGATCAACGGTCGTCCCCGTCTGATGTGCATGACTCGAATGAGCGATGTTGTTGCCGAAACACCCGAAGGGCAACCCATTGAAGTACGTCCGATGAAGGCTTTCCCGCACGTTAAGGATCTCGTCACTGATGTGAGTTGGAATTATGAAGTTGCGCAGCGAATTAAGCCAATCAATGGTCCAGAGGAAATGAACTGGGAGTTCAATCAAATGGAAGCGGACCGAGTCCAACAATTCCGTGAATGCATTGAATGCTTCTTGTGCGTTAACACCTGTCACGTACTTCGTGACCATGAACAATTTGATGGGTTTGCAGGGCCACGAAATTTGGTTCGTCTTGCTCAATACGAGATGCACCCACTTGATACAGAGGACCGAATTCCAGAAATCAAGAAGGAATTCGGCGTAGAATACTGCAACATTACCCGTTGTTGTACGGAAGTTTGTCCAGCCGGCATCCAAATCACCGATGATGCAATTATTCAGTTGAAAGAGCGTGTAGTGGACCGATACTACGACCCACTGCAACGAATTTGGAGAACCATTACTCGCAAGAAGGTACGGTACTGATCGCAGTTCCGAAGCACCTGGGGCTTAATCATACAATTCCGTGTACTTTCTCCCGCAAAAAACGATAAGACGTACAACATTCAATTTAGGTAATCAATTACCCAATATGACTAAAATAAGTAAAATCAACTAAAAATCGTCAGGACAGTCCCGGATAAATATCTAAGGCATCATAGCCTTCTTGCATCCAGTGAAACCCTTTGATCGTCCATTTCAACAAATTATCAACATGGCTTGCGGACAACCCTGCTGCTTGAGCAACCTTGTGGAGAACTGCTCGCTCCGAATCGTCAATCTCTCTATCGGCCATGGTCATCAAACAGATATCCCTCAAGGCCATTTTAATCGATCTTGGCTTCATTTTTGCGAGATGAGTATCCAAGTTCAGCGGTTGGTTCAATTGTTCACGTAATTGTTCTCTGCGCTCCGGAGCCAAGAGCGTTGCACCGAGTCGCTGCTCATAGAATGCCATTTCGATTCGAGAAATGTTGTTGTCAACGCTTGCTAAGTGACCCAACAGTTGTGCATAACGGAATCGTTCATCGGGCTCCATATCGTGGATGATGTCGTGAAGCATATTCACCCCTCTCAATCGTTATTGATGAGTATTTGGGTAGAGGGTCTATGGAAAATAGACATAAGGATGGTTCTTTCAGCAATATTTGAGGGGTAGTAATGGCCAACCGTCAAATTTCGTTTTTATTGATATTCTTATTGCTTTGTCCACTCTTTATGGGCGCCCAGGCGGACGGGGAAGAAAACCTTCAGTTTGAATCTCAAAATTTTGCTGCCGTTTACGACGCTGTGAATGAAACAACGACCCTATCCTGGGGCAATGCAGATACAAACGATTACCTGATTCTTGAAGAATTAAAAACAACCAACTACACATTGTACCGCTCTGATGAACCGCTTAACACATCCAATTATCCTCAAAGCGAGATGATCCAAGATGGGATACAAGCTTGCATGGCTTCAGACACATTTACTGAGTGCAAAGAGCGAACCCACCAAGTCGTTTACGAAGTGCCACCGTCTACCGACGGCAATTATTACTATGGCGTAACCAGTACGCTTGAGAACGGCACCGTCATCTCAAATTTCTCAGCAGGTGAGGGAGGTTTGCTTGTCCCAATTCAAGAATTCGGCTCGCCCATCACCTCCCCCTACAATCTACAAGCATCGTATGATATTGAAAATGCAACCACGCATTTGTCTTGGATAGATACGAGCAGTGTTGATTCCAGCCTTCCTTTGAACCATACCACTTCAATTTGGAGTCACGACATAATGGTGAACCGTAGCAATTGGAATCAAACCAACAAAACAGAAGTTGTTGTAAATCTATCTTCTGATGTGGTTTCATTCGACATCGCTTACACCACGGATGTCAGCCGGACAGTGTTTTATTCCGTTCTCCATGACTTTGACGGAGCTTCAGACTTGAGGTTCCTTTCGGGAAATACCCTAGGCACTGGTTTGGTTGAAGACAACGTTGGCTCGTCCATTACCGGCGCCTTACAAGTAGATTTCAACTACAGCAACAACATCACTTCACTGAATTGGACGGGTTCAGTCATCGAAGATATCAACCATACACTCCACATTTGGAGAAGCCCTTCAGCGATTGTTGACCTTGCTGGAGATGGCGTTCATGAAATCGCTCAACTTCCAGCAAATACAACCCATTACAACTATTCCGTAGAATCCGAATACAGCGGCACTTCATACTACATGATCACCCTTTCAGATGTTCTTGGAAATCAGCAAACTATGCTGAATTCAGCACCGAAGGCCAATCTTTACGAATACACGCTTCTGGTTGACGAAAACATCGTTCAGGATTTGTCAGCAGCCTTCGTTATGGGTACGACGCAATTAACATGGTCCGATTTGAGCAATCATCCCGAAGCAGTGTATCAAATTTGGAGGTCCAATACCGGTAGCATTCTCACAAACTCCCTTCTCAACGGAAATGCTGAGATGATCGGAACGGTTACAGCAGGTGTTGAGCATTACAACCATACCATCGTTGGAGATGTTTCTGAAAACGCTTGGTACGCAGTAACGGTTGTTGCATCTTTTGGAACACAAAATGTCAGTTACGCTCAAACCAACATAACCCTTTCACTCAATTCATTGTCTCAGCCCTTGGTTGAAGATACAACGTCTCCTGAAGCACCCGCATCACTTAGTGCGGTGTACCATCCAAATGGTACAACTCAACTCAGTTGGTCAGGAAGCGTCAATGAAATTGGCACGATGTGGATGTTGTATCGCAATCTTAACAGTGACTTGGCCGAAGAATCATTCTGGGTTGAAGTGGGAACGATGGCGAATTCTGGGCTTTCTATTCACAATTTATTTGTCAATACCGTCGCTCAAACCGATGAACTCATCAATCCAGTTTATGCAATCGGCGCTCAAGATTCGTTCGGAAATACCATTGCATTTGAAGATTGGATGTTGAGTTCTGCAGTAAGAGAAGACCGACAATCTCCTCAAGTTCAAATGAAACTGTTTGATTCTTCCAATGCCCTTGAAACAAGTCGATGGTTCACTGGGGGAGAAGATGCTACATTCTCTAACTTGGAGGTTGGAAATTATTCATTGCAAATTGCAACTGGTGATGATGTTGAATCCATTCTATACACGCTTTCCACCGAACAATCTCCGAAAACTCTCAACCAAGGCACGGCCAATCCAAGCATTGATTTGTCACTCTCTGAAAATTTACCGAACCTCTCCATCGCCTTCGTCGTGACCGATAATTCTGGAAACAGCGTGTCGTTTGATGTGTTATTTTGCAACTCATGTTTGATCCAGCCTCAAGTCATCATCGAAACAAATGATGCAACAACGACCGATGATGATTCCATGGAGGGTTCAAGTTCAAGCGACAACGAAAACATCTTGATTGGAGTTTGTGTTCTGCTGGGGGCTCTCGTTGTATTCCTTCTTACCAGGTCTGCCCCACGCAGGAAATCTCCAACAGGGTTGCCCAGTCGCGAAGAAGACCAATGGATTTCCAAGTACACAGGAAACCAATAAGTTGGTGGCGGACGTACCAGTCTCCGCTCCCCAAACCCATGTGATTCAACTTGAGGCTACCATTCGCTCCGCTCACGCCTTGCTCCAAGCAGGGCTGATTGGTGAGGCAAAGAACCTCCTTGCCGCCCTTTCGCCTGAAGTTCAACCAAAAGTAGAATTTCTACCGCCTCGCAGAAGTGAAAGTGACCGTCAAGAATTCAATGTTTGATATATCCGAGGCCCAAGTTATTTGGAAAAGCATAGTGAATTGTTCAAAAGAAGATATTGGGGGATTTTTTGGGGCAGTCATAATATACACCGATTTTGACGTTTTCACATGGCTGATGTAGGCTCGCCTCTCTCCTATTATCTCCGAACAATTGGGTCCTATGTTGGATATTGGAACCTACTTGCAATATTCAGTATCATATCAGGGATTTTTTTATTGTTCCTTGCTTACTTAATCCTCAAAGCAAATCCTCAAAAAGCGAAGAATCGTTTTATGGCTCTCATGCTTGTTACTGAAGCAATTCGATGTTTCACAGCCATGCTGTTTTGGTTATACGCATGGCCTGAAGAAGCCCTCGATTTCTTGAAACCCGCGCGTGTTACATACTATACGATGTCACTCCAACTTTTCATCCTCTACATGGTTGCAGCAACGTTCTACAGTGAGAAAAAATGGGCGAAGCAAATATCTGGATTTTTCAAACTGCATGGATTGTACATTCTTCCTATTTTCTGCCTGAGTGTGGTTCTTATTGCGAGTCACTTTATGGGGGGAACAAATGTTTCAATTGGTGACATCAGTTGGATTTACTGTGAAAGCGTTGGACCTGGCCAGGGCACTACCTACTCTGGAGAACCTTTGCCATTTGAGCCGGGATGTCCAAAAGAATTCGAATCAATTTATCCAATGACATTTACCAATGTAGTCATAGGGCCCCTGAGCCAAGTACTGCTCTTCATCCCCCTACTCGGCGCTATTGTGGCAACGGTCGCCCTCACACGTTCTAAGAACAGAATTCACAATGCAAAAGATTCAAACCTTCTAGGCGAAGTCAAAGCAGTTCGATTAGGTTTTATTGGCAAGACCGTTTTACAAATCACAACAACATTGATTCTATTTTCAATGATTTCAATTATTGGTGGACCTCCTACTCTAGAAATAAATCCATTTAATCCAAATATTGAGATATCGAAAGCATTGTATATCCTTCCACCATTGATGCCTACTGCAGTCGTTTTGGCCGCTTTATTTGAGGGAATAATCTTCACTTACGCAGTTATCAAAAACGATATGTTCGGAATTGATGAACGTCTGCGAAAAACATTCACGACGACAATTTTTGCAGGTTTGGGAGCAGTTCTGTTTTTAATGAGCACTGAACTTATGGAATCAGTGTTTAATCAGGGTTGGATTGGAGGTGTATTCATTGGATTGACTTTTATCTTGATGAGAAAACCAATTTTATCAACACTAGGGGTTTTCTCAACAAAGCTCATTCCAGAATCTCATACTAAAGAAGAGTTAGGTTATCTTGAGATGTATTCGCTTGCGATGAAGGATAGCAGAATCACCGTGAATGAACGCTCAATGCTAAATTTACAAGCTGCTGCTTATGGAATAGATCAGGAAAGAAAGAACTATCTTGAGTCATGGTATGATGAATTAAAAATACTTGGCGAAGGTAATACAGACTTGGCCGAGAGGTATGGTAAAAGCGGAATAAATATGATGAGTGTTTTTGCCACGACTGGTGAAGCACCAATCAACGAAAGAGAAATCCAAAAAGCATTTCATTCAATGGACAGTAACAACGACAACCTCATTTCGCCGGATGAGTTTTCAGCTGCCCCAGAGGTCTCAAAATTGCCTCCAGAGTCACGTTCAAAATTGTTCAAAGAAATAGACTTGAATGATGATGGCGTGATTCAATACGATGAATTCAAGATTCAGGCACAGATTACTGAATCCGAGGTTCTTGATTTGAGTAAAGAAGATGCTTACATGGAAGCATATAAAGTGGCAATGGAAGACATGATCATAACTGATGATGAGCGAAAGATGCTGAACATACAAGCCAAAACGCTAGGTGTCTCGGATGAAAGAGTTTCGGAATTGGAACGAAATTTCGACTTACAATTAGGACTTCGCGAAACTGAATAATCCTAGCCAATCTTGTTTCGAGACGCAAAGGTCCCTCATTCGTTATGCTGGGGCATAAGGCGGACGTACCAGGATTCGAACCCGGGTTTCCAGCTTAGAAGGCTAGAGTGATATCCAACTACACTATACGTCCATGTCGGGGGCAGCGACCACGCTACATGAAGATTAACACACGCCTTACAGCGGACGAGCACACTTCAAACACCGGGTTGGCCGGCGCACAGTGGTCCGTTTCCACGTGTATCCACAGTGTTTACAGGACCATGATTGGACCTTCATGCCCTCCAGCACCGAGGTCCGCATTTTCTGCAACAAGGCCGAATCTTTCATTGCGGGCGCTGGAGCAACTTGTTGGGTTAACTTCTCATGGACATCTGAATGCAAGGTTAGGCCAGCTGCGTGGAACAATTCGTGTGCAAAGGTATGCCTGTACAGTGATTCATCTTCCAATAAGGCAGGGTGCAGGGCAATAGTAACTTGACCGGGGTCGATTCTTAGTCGCCTACGGCGAACCAATTCAGCGTTTCCTTCTTCAAAACGAGTCATACCAAGGCGGTCATCATCAACTGAAAGCCATTCAAGGGTATATCGTTCTGCGATCCAAGGTAAAAAGACAGCATCAACAACTCCAGACAGTGCAGATATTACGGCGTCAACGAGGTCTTCGGGTACTGAAGGAGGTGATTTGGGGACGGGAGTATCACTCAGCGGCCCTGCTGGTTTGTCTCCCATGATTGCATCCAAGGGCGGGACCTTCATGACATTTCATGTTCTCAGCGATGATTGGCCTGCAAAAGCGAGGGATGAAAGTCGGGAATCCTTATGACTGCGAGGCCGGTCGGCGGAATGCGAAAGCACCCTTATGGGCGTGTAGATCAGTTGGAAGATCGCTACCTTGGCATGGTAGAGGCCCCGAGTTCAAATCTCGGCACGTCCACCAGAGATGAATAAA
>PBTH01000052.1 GCA_002726495.1 Methanobacteriota archaeon
CCTCCAACTGCTGAATCAAAGAAGGAAGGGACGCCGCCTGCTCTTCCAGATACGATGACGCCTCGATTGCATTGCAAAGGGAATCGGCGCATCTGAACTTGTCCTCCAAACCCTTCACTACGACTAATCGCTTCTGCTGCAGCAACCAGGTCGAGTTCTGTCATCCCTTCTCCCCCAAGTCTCGAAACAGCATCGAACATTCTAATTTGGACTTCTGCTGCTGCTTCCATCTGTTCTTGTTCCCATGTCGACTTAACTTCTCTCAATCGATGAATGACGGAAGTCGCATCACTGCATGTTCCAAGAGAGGATAATGCGTTAGAAAATCGATTCGCAAATGTGGTTGGCAACTCACCAAATTGTAAAGCTGGAGCCTCTGAGACTCCTCTTGATTGCAAGGTCTCACCAAGAAGACTTAACCGCGGAAACGCTTCGATAATGAATGGTGCATTTTCTCCACCAGCTTCATGTTGTGCGCGTAGCAGAGATCTTCGAACATAGAATACTGGTCCATCGCCACCTGCTTCAATACCACCGCCTGCTCCTTGAGCTGGCACGAACATAGAGCCATCTTGCCGACCACCTGCGAAATAGTACAGATCAATGGGATGCTGAATCATTACACCAGGAAGTGATGATGCTCGCAAGGCAGCGGCGAGAGCGTTCAATCTCTGCTCAAGTTCCGAGACTGGTACACGCCAATCTTCGCCCTCGGGGCCAGATAATACGGATGAATCCCAATCGGCCATGATACGTCTTCCCGTTCGCTATTCAAAACCACTACGCTTGAATTGTTCAAGAAGACGGGGTTTCAACTTCTGGAATCAGTGCTGGTTCTGTATTCATAATCCGTTCATCGGCTATCGAACAGTACTCTTCGGAGAGATCCATTCCAACGAATACTCTTCCTGATTGTTTGGCAGCAACACAAGTCGTTCCCGAACCATTGAACGGATCAAATACAACATCTCCTGCAAAGGTGTACATCTCAATACAACGTCGAGGTAATTCGACTGGGAATGGTGCTGGGTGATTGACCCGACTTGCTCGTTCCGTTGCAAACCTCCAAATGGATTTCGTCTGTTCAATAAAATCTCGCTTCTCGATGGTATCAATACGTCCTTCAGCACGCTCTTTTTTGGAACGAGGAAGTTTGTAATCTCCTTTAGAGAATACGAGGAGATATTCATGTATATCGCGAAGACAGGGATTGGAAGCGCTCTGAAAAGACCCCCAAGCGCATGATGATCCTGCACTCGCAGATTTGTCCCAAATAATCTCTCCACGCATCAGGAATCCCAATTCAATCATAATGCTATTGATGTATGTTGAAAGAGGAATATACGGCTTCCTGCCAAGGTTTGCTACGTTAACAACCATTCTTCCACCAGGTGATAGGACTCGATAACACTCTGCAAAGACATCGTGTAGAAGCTTGAGATATTCATCGAGAGTTAGATCCTCGTCATACGCCTTTGAAGCATTGTATGGAGGGGATGTGACCACCAATTGAACGCAATTATCAGGCAATGGATTTTCTCTTGCATCACCATTGAGAACTACATTATGAAACGTTTCTGGCAACTCTTGTGCCTCACCAACGTCTCTTTGTGAAGCGATACCTTTGTTGATTCGACTGTTGTAATAGGTCGAAGCATCATGGCTTTCTCTACGAGATACACCAAATGCTGAAGTCGATGTTTTGGCTCTTTTACGAGCACCATCGAATCCTTCCTTTTTCGGCTTTTCGCCACCCATTGCAAAGCAACGGGTTCGACTCGGTTATGACCTTTCGCGCCAAACATCTCCAATAGACGCGCGTTTTCGAGGCTTGAACAGAATCCCAATAATGCTTGGGACTGGCTTTAGTTTTCCCAAAGAGTCCAACTTTCTTCAGGAGCATATCTGTAGTGCCATGTTCCTGAACTTACTGGCCATTCAATCCAATATGTTCCCTTGTCATCCAAATCACCAAGCAAATTGGTAGGTGGATTTTCCGAAAGATTCTGTTCATCAACGTCTACGGACATCGCTAGCTTTTCCTCGAGAAGACTTGTACGCTCGTTGGTATCAATGACCTGAGACAAACCAAAGTAGGTGTCATTGTGAGCAATTTTATACAGTTCACTTGACGATGAACTCTGAAGTTCTTCAATCAAAATAAGGAGTTTTTCACGTGTTTCCCTCTTGATTTGATTATTGGTAAATCGTGCTGTCAGGTCTGCTTTCAGATTCTCTAATTCTTCAGCAAATTCCTGTGGATCGTTGTAGTAAGCTTGGACCAGTGACTGAAGGTAGGTCAATTCATTACGCTCTTCTTTGGAAAGTTTGGAATTCTTACGAAGAACTTGTACCCAGCGGAAAGTATCCGGAAGAACTGCAGCTACTGCATTGGTTTGAAGCAAAGCGAAGAAGGCAAGGAGGATGGCTCCAAAACCGACACTAGTAGTCACAGCATCAGCCTCACCAGAAAAGAATGACTCAAACGCAGAGGAAGTTTCGCTATTCTCTTGCGTTTCTTCAACTTCACAACCATCAGCATCGACAACTACACTCGATGCCGTTGCCGGACAATCGTCTTCGATGTCAGGAACGCCATCGCCATCGGTATCGAGAGGAGTTTGAGTTTCGTTACCATCATCAGTTTCATTGGTTTCTGGTTGCTGGAACTGATCTGGAATTCCATTTCCATCATTGTCTATACAACCGTAGAAACCATCTGCACTTGAGTTACCAAAAGTACCCGGGCAATAATCGGCCTGTACTGCTCCATTAACGAAGATACCAGGCCACTCTGGCTCACGAGTATCATTCCAATCAGAGTCACCCCAGTTGTCACCATATCCATCTCCGTCTGTATCTTGCCATTGTGTTGAGTCGAGTGGGAAGGTGTCCTGTGTATCCAGATAACCATCACCATCAGAATCCAACTGCGCTAATGAACAGCCGTTCCCATCAACTTCCGCATCTTGAATTGTGTTTGAACAAAGGTCATTGAGATCTCCTACGCCATCACCATCGTTATCCAATGATTCACTCGAATCGTTCGGGAAGGCATCAGTATTATCGCCAACGCCATCTCCATCTGAATCCTGTTGCTCGTATGCATTCTGAGGGAAAGCATCAGCGTTGTCACCAACACCATCACCATCGCTGTCCACGGTCTCGCTCGGATTATTTGGGAACGCATCGGAATTATCACCCACACCATCACCATCCGAATCGATTTGTTCGAAAGCATTGAATGGGAATGCATCACTATTGTCACCTACGCCATCGTCGTCACTATCTTCAGTCTCGCTGGAATCGTTCGGGAAGGCATCGGCATTGTTACCAACACCGTCACCGTCAGTATCCGCCCATTCGAGAACATCGTTCGGGAATGCATCTCCTGAATTGCTGTAACCATCCCCATCATCATCTGGGCATCCGTCCAGATCTTGAGTGGAAGTTCCTGCTAGTTCTGGACAATCATCGTTTGCGTTTGGAATGCTATCGCCATCCAAATCGTTTTGATCAATAAATTCGAACGTTGAGGAAAGTTGATGTTCGTTACCCTCAACATCGATGAGGGAGATTGTGCTAGTTCCGGGATTTGCAACTGCGGGTGTTGTGAGTCGAATGGTTGAATCATCGATTACATCTGCTGTTACCGAACCAAGTTGACCAAACTTGACTGTGACTTCATTTGTGACACTCACGCCAGTCGATTTTGTGGCATATCGGAGTAGGCCATTCGTCTCATCGGTGTAGGCGACATGCATCATGCCTCCATCATCGATGATAAGCGAATTTGATTCGCCTGTACCATCTCCTTGGCTGCCACCAGGATGGTTCTCGATAGTGCTGACTTGCCAGTTTGGTGATGATGGGTTCAGTGTTGCATACTTAAATTTCCAACCGTTCCATGAACGATAAACAATGTGCGGATCGCCTGCCGCATCAACGGCAATTGAAGGGTTTCGACCAGTATCTCCTGATGAATCAACAATGTCAGTTGACCATGCCCCATTTGGTACACCCGTTGAATAGCGTAAATCATCATTGTCACTATCGTAATGAGCGATGTGGAATTGTCCTTGATCATCCATGGCTAGCGAGCTGTAGTAGCCAGGATAGGCGATGTTGTACCCACCGGTATCAGGTGCGTAGGTAATCCAAGAACCGCTTTTGTTGGTTGTAAACTTCAATTTCGATTGGTCTCGGTCTTGAAACGCAATGTAGGCATTGTTGTTGCCATCAATGATGATGGCCGAGTCACATCCCTTGTTGCCACCTGATTCGATGATGTTGGTCGACCATGATGCCCCGTCAAACGAGGCAAGTCGAAGACCATTGCCGCAATACTGATGATAACCGGTGAAGGAGATGTGGGGCTGGTTGTTTGAATCGAGAGCGATGCCTACTGGCCCAACTTTTGCGCCCGAGGCGACCTGTGTTGAAGCCCATGAAGAGCCGTCATAATGCATGTACACGATGAGGCCAGTGTTGCTAGAATAAGCAGCATGGAGTTCGTCGTTGTCATCAATGACCATATGCGTATCCCAACAATAACTTCCTTCGCAATTTTTGATTGCAGTGGGTGTCCAAGAAGAACCATCGTACACACTGTGCGTGAATGCGTAGCCATCGCCACTGGCATGAACAATGTGAACGTGCCCATTCGAATCAACTGCAATCGCATTTTCATGTCCTGCCTCATTCCCGTAGTCTGCAGTCGTCTTTGTCCATTGATGATTGAGACCATCGTAAGTGGTATTGGAAAAAGCAAGTTGAGAAAAACCACTTCCTGTAATAGTAATTTCTTCACCGCCACTGATCCAACCAGAGGTAGGTGAAATGGTTGCTTGAATTGGGCTTGAATAGCGTAAATTATTGTCGGATTCGTCCAATATTGAGGTTTGTGTCAACATTGGAGATGCTGCAACCGACAGCAATACTACAACCACGAGCCAACTGCGCATGCATATTGCTCCTCAATGAGCGTAAAATACCCTTTGGTAACAATATTGTAACCTAAATAACAAATATTGCCGACACATGATTGTTATTATGACGAGTGATTGTAATCCAACCTACAAGGGAGTTGATGACATACTTGAACTATTGACAAAGTCAAAGTCATTGCATATACTGTTGGTCATGGATAGAAAAAATAAACCCGTTCGCTTTTCTGAATTGAAAAAATCAGTCGATTCATCTTCAACCACTATTTCCCGACGATTAAAGGAACTGGAATCCTATGGGCTCGTTGCCCGTACTCTGGTTGGCGGGGTTGGAAATATGTATGAATATTCAATTACTAAAGACGCAAAATCTCTCAGCCCAATTCTACAATCACTGTTCGATTGGGTCGATAAACGTAGCAAAGAATGATCTAAAATAATTTCAACTGAGTAAATAGTCCCACTTCCAAACTTGAACCGGCGTCAATGAACAAAACGCATGGATTTAGACTGTTCATGACTGGTTCAAATCGGCCAGTGAATTACAATAGTGGGCTCGGCCGGAATTGAACCGGCGATCTTCGCCATGTGAAGGCGACATCATAACCCCTAGACCACGAGCCCTAGGTAAATCGTCCACCAGTCTTGTCGGTTTAAGCCATACCGTGTTCAACGATGGTCGTTTAAGTGAACCAGTCCAACTTCCAATCGGTCGTGAGTTGGATGAACTTCTACAAGGAGAACGGGTACTTCAAGGACAGGTGCTAATTCCTCAGCCAAGGTCAAGGGGAGTTCAATCCGCTGAGTTGGTGCATCGTAACGTATCCAACCGTCGGCGATTCCCAATTCACTCTTGAGTTCGCTGATGTCATCGCTGGCGTCCTCCAAACCAGCAGGAATGGCTCCAAACAAAACGGTGTCATCATCACTAAGCACCTCATACGGACGCAGCGTAGCCTGTCCTCGTCGTTTGAATCGGTTTCTTAATTGCCCTGCATCCTTGTATTTCGCAGTACAGAATTTCAAATGATAGGATTTGTCAGCGGCAGCTTCCTTGAGCCGTATGGCGAGGTCAGCAGAACCTTCGGCAGCAGCAGTAATACCGCCACTGAGATTGAATCCCCGAACATCCATGTTCTCCTGATTCCCAACGGTAATTTCGAGTTCGTTCAAATTGAGGAATGATACCGGGACCGTTTCGAGTTCATCAAGAAGAGCGAAAAGATTTGTTTCATTATCGGGCTCACATGGCAATTCAACACCCACAGTGATGCCGTGTTTGCTGCATGCTTCCATTGTAGCACGGTACTTCCCGGTTGTTGCGTTGAGCAAATGGAAACGAATTTCATCCAAACCCGCATCTCCAAAATCCTTAGCTCTTGATGGATCAAAAGGAATGGATGTGTAAACATGAACATGATGTTGAGGGCCAAATGCTGCCTTTAATTGACGTACGGCCTCCAGGGTTTTTTCCAAATCCAGCATCGGGTCACCACCTGTGATTCCTGTGCCTGTAGCATTCATTGCGTGCCCCTCCTCGATAACCTCGTCCCAAGAGGTACAGCGGCGTTCATTGGCAAACATGTCTGGAGTTTCTCTCCGGTTTTCTGAGAGTGGGCAATAGTCACATCCCCAATGACACTTCCCGGTAACGAAGAGAACCAATTTGCTGCCTTGCTGACATTGTACACAGCCTTCTGCTTCACCGTCTTCAGCAGGAAGGACTTCCGTAGCCATCTGAAGACTTCGCATCATTTCACCTCCTTGCTCTGGCCTGCCTGATGCAGCAACCAACGATGAAACCGCCGGTCAATTGTCAATTCAGGATGGAATGTTAAGCCCAATTTCGTTCCATCGAGGACACCTACAACTTCCTCTCCAAGCATGGCAACGGGTGTGCAAGACAAACCATTTGTTACGAATCTTGGGGCACGAATGAAGACGCCCGGGAATCCATCATCAAGAACGGGTGCGGCCTGAGATTGCATTTCTAGGGGGAGATGGTCAAAGATGTCACGTTGTGCTTCTGGGGCTGTTGAATCCTTCCCACTTGGTGTATCAAGAATAACTTCAACCGCTGACTCAAAGGATTGACGTTGTCTTCCCCAAGCATTGCGTTCGATGGTGGCACTGAGGAAGGGCTGACGGCCTTCGCCTGGAGATGAAAGGAGGATGGCCCCCGCACAGGTGCCTAAGACCGGTCGGTGTGGGTGTAATTCCATCCAATCAAAAATCGCGTGGAGCAGGGATTCATGTTGACTTGCAATACGCATGGTCGTTGATTCACCTCCAGGAAGAATGAGGGCATCCAACTCCGGACTTACATGAGAAGCGCGTCGGCATTCAACGATGTTTACATTGACTTCCAACTCTGCAGCTGCACCACGGAGAGCCTCAGCATGCTCATGGCGAGCGCCTTGGAGCATGGCCAACCCAACAGTGAGCATGGTTAGCCCTATCGCCTCTTCCCTATCAGTCCAACGCTTCATGAAAAAAACACAGCAAGACATAGGAATCATACAATTCAGTTCAAGAACCGCCAAGCACGCCCTTGATTCATGCCCCACAATGGCGACTGCTTTCTTGTCCCGGGTCCGGTGCGAATGAACGATACCTGTCTGCAGGCCATGGCAACTCCTGTCATGACCGCACGGGGGCCGGAATTTCGCGAAGTTATGGCCCGCCTGAATTCGGGGTTGAGATACGCCTTCAATTTGAGTCCGTCTCAGCCTGAAATGAAAACACAATCATGGACTGGTGAAGACGGTTACAAAGTCGTCGTCGTCTCCGGTAGTGGAACTGCGGCCATGGAAATGGTCATCGCCAATCGCTTTCGTCAAAACGATTTGGTCCTTGTCCCAACCAATGGGAAATTTGGAGAACGTGTTGCTCAAATCTGTGAACAATATTGCAATGTGAAGCACCTCAAATCTGAATGGGGACGATCGTTTGACTTGTATGAGTTGGAACAGCAACTTGAGCGAAAGTGCTACGAAGCAGTCCTCATTTGCCACAATGAAACCAGTACAGGAATTACCCAAGATGCTGCAGCCATTGCAGAGATGTGTGCACGGCATGAAACGGCGTTCATCCTGGATGGGATTACATCTGTTGGAGGGATGCCTGTTCATCCGCTGGAATGGAATGCAGAAGCAGTGGTCATGGGTGCACAAAAGTGCACTGCAGGGCCTTCGGGCATCGCAGCAGTTGCAGTCAGCCAACATTGTGTAGAACGAATGCAAGCAATTCATGCTCAAAACGATAACAATCCTCGGTATTACCTCGACATGATGGCGGCTCTCAAAAAAGGAGACGACGACCAAACACCCTGGACGCCTGCCATCAACCTCGCCATGGGCTGGTCGGCCTCTCTTGATACCCTCAAAGAGGAAACAAACGAAGCAAGGTGGAACCGATGTAAACTTCTTGCGAAAGGAGTCCGGTCGTTGTTTTCGGACCTTGGATTTGTTCTCCTCGCCGATGAAGGCCAACGTAGCAATACGGTTACTGCCATCATGTATCCTGATGGAGTTGATGATTCATGGCGAACTGCGCTCAAAGACAAGTACGAAACACAGGTGATTGGGGCACAAGACCACCTCAAAGGCAAGATGTTTCGTATCGGCTCCATGGGAGAGACACCCGTTGAAGAAATGGTCGAGGGGTGCAAACGAATGCTCTCTTGCTTTGCAGAATTCGGAGTAGAACTTCCAGAAGTGGATGTTGAATCCTATTTTCAATGAGGTGAATCCATGACACAGTACATCGTTTTGGGACGGTTTCAACCGTTTCACAACGGTCATGCCTCGTTGGTCAAAGCAGCAGCACAACATGCTGGTGATGATGGAACATTACTGATAGCCATAGGGTCAGCTCAAGCGGAATGGGAGCCAAAGAATCCATGGTCGGCTGAAGAACGAGAAGCGATGATTCGTGCCTGGGCTGTGCACGAAAACATCGAATTGAAGGTTGTACGAATTGAAGATATCAACGATGCGCCTCGTTGGGTAGAACATGCTACAGACCACCATGGAGCTGGAGTCCTTGTGACCTCTGACGAGGCTACCGCTGAACTCTACGAAGCAAGTGAGTGGAAGGTGATACGAGTTGACTTATCTGAACGTGAAACATTTGAGGGATGGAGGGTTCGCCAAACCATCAGGATGCTCTCAACGGTAATGGACGATGACGCGGCCTACGAGGTGCTCAAGCCCAGCGTGCCTCAACCTGTGATTGAATGGTTGGTAGAACACGATGCGATGTTCCGTTGCTCAACCTTTGAGACTGGTGTTCATGCAGGTTAATCTAATCAGATGCAACGACCACACGGGCTGCTAGAATCACCTTGGATTTGTAGAGGTAGCCTTGCTCAAGCACATCAACTACTGAACCCGAAGGGAATTGTTCTGAAGACGGAATGGTGGTAATCGCTTCCATCTTTGCAGGGTCAAATGCTGCACCTTTTGCTTCAATCACTGCAACGCCGTCTGCCTGCAATTCATGCCACATCTTGTTTCGCAGCAACCGAATGCCTTGAGCAACGGGGCTTTCGTCGTCCGCTTCAATACCTACCATTGCCCGGTCTACATCTCCAAGAATGGTTAACATTCTCCTGGCAAGACCCATAGCACCGTATTGAATAAGTTCTGATTTTTCACCCATCATGCGTTTCCGCACATTTTGGATTTCCGCTTCTTTGTAGGCGATTTCCTTTTCAGCAAATTCTGCACGCTCAAGAGCGACTTCAAGGGGGTCACGCTCTTCTTCAACCTCCACTTCAACCTCAGATGGATCGTCTGAATGCACCTCTTCAACAGCCGGAGGCGCCTCCTCTTCGAGTTCTTCCGCATCAATCGGGGATTCATCGGGTGATTCGTCGGACATCAGTTGCCGGTTTCGCGCAGGGATTTTGAACCCAACGCTCAGGAGGAATGGAGAAAGGTCTTCAAATTCCATGCACCATGACCCCATTTTTTTGCTTCAAGATGCTCTCTGCCGACAATCCATTGCAATTCATGATCCTCTGCCGCCAGATTGATCGCATAAACAAGGGATGTTGAAGCACGAGTGTGTGCCTCAAAGGTAGGGACGATTTTCGGGTCGTCTTTTTCATCAAGCGATTCACCGAGGGCTTTTCTTCGCTCCATCCAATTTAGGACAACTCGCTCCGAATATTCTTCCGACGCCATGCCCGTGAGGTTGGCATGGACATCATTCCATACTGATTCAGTATAGAGCTCGTGAATGTCGTCAACCTCTCTTTTCAAGGCTACTTCAAGGTAGAGAAATGCTCTTCCTTCCCAAACTTCCCATTGACCTGGACTGGCCCATTTCATGAGGAGAAGAAGACCTTCTTCGCCGTCTTGGCATGATGCGAGTGCCTCACGAGTTGACAAGGTTTCATCGACCTTCTGTTCATCCATCCAGTCCAACAATTCAGCCTCTGCATCGATTGCGAAACTGTTGACCAATTGAGAATCCTGTTCAGGTCGAACGTCTCGGAAACTACCTGAATCCATTCCCTTCATCAACTCAGACCACGTTGAATTCATGAGCGTTTCAAGGGTTGGGCCGTGGACAAGAAGTCCGATCATATCCAGTCCCATGATGATGTGGAAACATAGGTCTCGTTTGAGGGCATCGGCGTACATGAGTCAAGAGTTTGATGAATTAGAAAGCATTTAGAACACACCGGCTCTAGCATGAGCATGCGCAGAATTCTTACGATTCTCTTTTGTCTATCGCTGCTAAGCCTCCCCATGAATGCAAATGCCCAGACTTCCGGGGCTGCTGTTTCCCTTGAATGTGAAGATATTCCACTGATAGTAACCGACCCACTCGCGGGGGCTAACGATTCCTTTGAGTGTACGGTATCAAACCCAACAGCATATGTTGAGAAGATTGCTATTCAAGTCACAAGTGATGGTTTAGCCAGCTCTGCACCCGGCGAGATTTATGTTGATGCTGGCTCAAATGAGACGTTCAATGTAACCGTCGCGTGGAACCCTTCAATGCAGGGCAATCGTACAATCACTGTCTCTGCTTCTGTTCAGGAGATAAATAATGTTCCACCACCCAACACGGCTTCATCTCAAGCGACCACTTTCATTGAATTTGACTATGATTACAGTGCGAATGGTTGTACAACCGCATGGGATATAACCTCTAGCAATTATGGATCTTATCAGTACATTCAACTCCAAATCGGAACGTTAAATGCGACTGACAACTCGACCCAACATGTTGGAAACATTACACTTGAACTGAACTATTCTGCAGCCCCAATCCATGCAGAGAACTTTGCGCTCTTGAGCATCATGGGTTGTTATGATGATACAATCTTCCACCGAGTGATCGATAATTTCATGATTCAAGGTGGCGATTTCACCAACTACGATGGCTCAGGAGGCCATGCTGCATCATGGCAAGGGTTCTGCAACGGTCAAGCCTCCACTAACTCATCTTGTGGTGGGAGCGGCTCAAATGCTTGGACCATTCCAGCCGAAGCCAATAATGGATTGAGTCATTCGCCTTATGTGCTTTCTATGGCAAAGACAGCTGCGCCAAATACCGCTGGCTCCCAATTCTTTATTGTTGATGATTCCTCACAAAATCATTTGGATGAATTACACACTGTGTTTGGTAAGGTTTTGGATGGCACATCTGTGGTAGATTCAATCAGCGCAATGACCACTGGACAAAACGACCGGCCTGTTGTGGATGTTATAATTGAACAAGCCATTGTCGTATCTGGTGTAGATTATGATCCGGACTCTGACGGTATCAACAACGAAGCAGACAATTGCCCCGATGATGCAAATCCAAACCAAGAAGACTTTGACAACGATAACATGGGGGACGCTTGCGATGAGGACAATGATAACGACTTGGTGAATAATTCTGATGATGCATTCCCATTTGATGTCACCGAACATTCTGACTTTGATGGCGATGGTATCGGTGATAACGCAGACGCTGATGATGATAATGACGGATTGAACGACACTGATGACGCTTTTGACAACGACGCCAATGAAACCACAGATACTGACGGGGACGGTATTGGAAACAATGCAGATGCAGACGACGATGGTGACGGTATTGTAGATGAAAGCGATAATTGCCCACTGGTAGCAAACGCTGACCAAGCCGACGCAGACAACGACGGAGTCGGTACGGCATGTGACGCTGATGAGACTGAAGAAGAAACTCCGACCGTACCGGCCCTCGGCCTTGCTGTGACCGGCATGGTCGTTCTTTTGGCGAGCATTATTGCTCGGCGGGATTGAGTCCATCGGCCCGTTGAAGTGCCTTTTTTGTAAGAGCCTTCAAGAATGACGTGCTGAACCCCGAAGCAGGAGGGTCTTGTCTTGGCGACGATTAAAGAGCAAATCGAATTGATTCGCGCTGAAATCGATAAGACCCAAAAAAACAAGGCCACCAACGCCCACATCGGGAAGTTGAAGGCGAAAATCGCTCAGCTCAAACTCAAGGAAGAGAAGGTTGCTGCTCACTCAAAAGCAAGCGGTGGCGGCAAGGGTTTTGAAATCCGTAAATCAGGTGACGCAACCGTTGCTCTTGTCGGATTCCCTTCGGTGGGTAAATCAACTCTCATCTCCAAAGTTACCGACGCCCACTCTGAGACTGGAGGTTATGCATTTACAACCCTCACTTGTATTCCTGGAGTCATGGAGCACCGTGGTGCAAAGATCCAGATTCTGGACTTGCCAGGGCTCATTAAAGGGGCTGCGGAAGGTAAGGGCCGGGGCCGAGAAATCCTCAACGTGATTCGTAGCGCAGACATGGTCCTCTACATTGTTGACCCGTTTCAAGACGGGCATTTTGATGTCCTGCACCGCGAACTGCACAATGCTGGACTTCGATTGAACGAACAAAAACCGCCAATCTTCATCAAACGAACTGACCGCGGGGGGATTGAAGTTCGCAGTACGGTTGAACAAACTCATCTCACGAATGAAGAAATGGCTGAAATTATTCGCTCGTTTGGATACACTTCAGCCCTTGTAACGTTACGTGAAGATTCAACCGCCGAGCAAATTGTAGACTGCCTTGCTGGAAATAGAATTTACGAAACAGCAGTTATCGCCATTAACAAAATTGACATTGCTACTAAGCATGATATCGCTAGAGCACGGGCTGCACTTCCTGATGAATGGCCTGTGATGAATATTTCAGCATTCAAGGACATTGGCTTGGATGAAATGAAGGATTTCATCTACGACAATCTCGGGTTCATGCGAGTGTTCCTGAAGCCTCAAGGACAAGAAGCTGATATGGAAGAGCCACTCATCGTAAAAGACGATTCTACCGTCGAAAACATATGCATCAAGTTGCATCGTGATTTCGTTAGGAAATTCCGATTTGCACGAATTCGTGGACCAAGTGCAAAGTTTGACGATCAAAGAGTGGGGCTTGACCACCAGTTGAAAGATGGAGATGTATTGACCATCGTCGTTAAACGATAATGATTGAAAGTGAACATCGGAAGGGGTTACCGTTATGTCTGATGCTCAGGTTCCTCTTCTCTATTCATTCCGCCGTTGCCCTTATGCTATGCGAGCACGCATGGCGATTGTACGAGCCAATTTTGAAGTTGAACATCGGGAAGTGATTCTTCGGGACCGGCCCGAACATATGATGGAAATTTCTCCGAAAGGCACCGTCCCAGTCATGCAGTTAGTGGATGGAACGGTCATTGAAGAAAGCCTTGAAATCATGCAGCATGTACTCAATTGGGAACTTACGACCGATGAGCAAGAGTGGGTTGACCGAAATGACAACGAATTCAAATTTCATTTGGACCGCTACAAGTACCCAAACAGATACGAAGATACCGATGAATTTGAGCATAGAGAAGCTGCTTGTACATTTATTGAATCCTTGGAATCTGAAATCCCATCGAACCATCTTAGTGATGCTATCTTTCCCTTTGTTCGCCAATTTGCGAACCATAATCGTGAATGGTTTGACCAGCAACCATGGCCCAGTGTCCACCAATGGTTGGCTACAAACTTGGACTGCGAAGAATTTCGCTTATGCATGACGAAGCACAAGCAATGGAAACCACATGAGTGAGAACACACCTCTGTGCACACGAACGAAACGCTACCCTTTGATTGGTGATGATATCTTATTCTTGGACATCTGGTAATGGACATGTATTGATTCCAAGCGTCCGGTAAATGTAGCAATTACCAGAGGCTGCGTTGAATAAAAGAACACCAGCTACTCCAAGCCCAACTAAAGCAATCGAGTTATTCACGCTAGATGGAATGGCTAAGTAAGCCAGTATCAAGATTACAGCAATTACTGCTCTGATGATTCGTTCAGTATTACTCTGATTCGTTACTAAAATTTTGAAACCTGATTCTTCACTCATACCTATCGCTTCACAACATCACATTTGAAGTTGTGCAATATTTTCATCTTACATTGCAGATTTGGTAGTGGAAATGATATGCCGGATGTCTGTACCCCTCTAAGAGAATATGTCATTCTCAATCAAAATTATATCATTAATTGGACAAGCGTCATATGGATGCAATACATCAGTTAACTCATGGAAAGGAAGTTCTGTCTGGTTTTAATCATCACTTGCTTATTCTTCATTCCCATCTCTCCAACATTCTTCCATTCTAATGATATGCAAATTACTGATGACAGGATAAAACATACACAAGGGCGAGATGACGGTTCTTCAACAAGTATTAACATAACCGAAATTGGACCATTCAAATCCAGTGTCGAAACCTTCGTTGCACAAAATAATGGAACTGAATTCCCTGTATTGTATCTTAAGGAAAGTTTCCATATCGATGCGATTTTGTCTCAATCAAATGGTCAATCTGTCGGAGATAAGTGTCTGAATATCTATCTTGATCCACAAGAAAACGTTCGTCCAATTTCCTCAATAAACACAAGTGAATCTGATGGAATGATTGAGTGGTTTAGTGGAAATCAAAGTCAAAATCCTAGTTTGAAAGGAATCGAAATTGCAGGTGGAAAAATAGAGGGATTTAGACTTCTTAGAGTTGCATTTGAGCCTGACACCAATGTGCTAGGTGGCTGTAACCAGGATTCTAGCGATACATTGAATGGTTCTCACATGGACATCGTTGTTCTTGTAAGAAGCCGAGTCGACATTCTAGTGTCACAATCATGGAGTTTTGACGGCGAAAATGGCCTTTTAGAGGGCGAATTGGTTGTCGGAGAGGTGACATTGTTGAGAGATAGACTTGACATCAGCATTGAAAACGAAAAGGTGTCTTTCCTACGTCAGTATTATTCTTATAGCGAAGAATGGGTTACTGAATTAGTTATCAATTCAACAACTAACGAACAAGGAAAAGCGGGTTTTGAATGGGAATTTGGTGGTAAAACCTGTGAAGGACAACCGTGTCCAGGCATCTGGAGAATTATTGCCCACTATCCAGGAAGTATGTTCTTTGCTCCCCCCCAAGACAACATCTCACATGAACTTCATTACAAACCATCTGAGAGATCCGATATCAATTTGGGCGAGGCAGGACTTGAAGATGAAATTTGGGACGCTGCAATGGACATTGTGGAAATTTCTGCATTGATTGTTTCACTTATTTCCTTGCTGTTGTATTTGGTTCTTCGAAATAAGGAAAAAGATTCGGATTTAGATGAATTGGCGGATAAAATTGTTAGCAAACAAAATTCTATTGAAAAAACTAAACACAAAACAGAAAATACCGATATGAAAACATCTGAAATCACTCAAAGCCAAGAACAAATTCCTAAAATGAAAACACATGACAGTGATTCAAAACAGGATTTAGAAGATTCAGCAAAAAATGTGACAATAGTTCAAAATATCACTTATAATATTCAG
>PBTH01000053.1 GCA_002726495.1 Methanobacteriota archaeon
CGGTGAGTCCAGTAGCAGACACGCCTCCATCAACTCGCTTGTCAGCGGTAGCATTGGCAACTCCAGGTGTTGAACATCCTTGCTCATTACAAACTGCAATGGTTGCAAAGTATGTGACGCCGTGTGTTGTTTCAGATAGTTTCATCGAACGGTCTTCAGCAGGCATGTTTGGATTGTTATAGACCTCAGCAGTTCCATTAGTAATGATCAAGCGAACGGCGTCTCCAGTACGAAGGGGTTCGTTTGCAAGCATGGTCCAAGTCCACTCGATAGCACCGCCTTTTTGAGCCTCAGCAGTGAAGCCACTGATTGCGGCAGTAGGAATATCTCCACCTACAAGTTCACCGCCCATCAACACCATCATTCCCGCAGGAATAACGCCGCTGTTAGCAGGGATAGCATAGTTGAAAACAGATTTAGAAGCATCTTCAGTGCTGTCTTCTGCAACATCATCGAGGAGGATCCACTTTCCACTGGAATCAATGTACCATAGGTTGGTTGCTTCCAGACTCTTAGCGACTGTAACCGCAAGAGATTGGGACAAGATTTCACCGCTGTTAAATGTAGTACTTGGTGCGTAATCAACAACACCTACTGCATTGTAACTGCCGCTGAACCCTTCAAGTTCAACATCTTGGTAACTGCTTAGGTCACCATCAGAAGTATCCAAAGTAAAGTTGCTCTTAGCCATGTACTGGAGTGGGTATGAAACTTCGATTCCAGATGCTGTGGAGTTAAATCCGATAGCATCGTTCCAAATCTCCAACATCATCTCTTCACTCACTTCGCCGCCGTGGTTGTCAGTAACAACAACAGTGACTGGGAAGTCAGTTACATAATCTGGAAGGATTGGTGTTGAACAGACAGTTCCACCCAAGGCTTGGGTGCCACCGCATCCAGCGATTGATCCGCCAATGATGTTGTATTCAAAGTTCAATCCTTCTCCGGATGGGTCATCAACGTCAAAGGCAGATACCGCAAATTGCAGCATATCTTCCTGCCCTACAATGAGGTCGCCTTGATTCACAAGTTCAAAGGAGGTAATCAAAGGCAAGTTGTTGACAACATTGGAGACCATTGTACGGTCGTTGTTGCTGAGTCGCATATCGTATGCGCCAGTAGCGTCAATTGTGTATGCCTTGTTTTCCATGATCAACTCGAACTCAAAGGTGTACTCGCCTGGTTCAAGACTGGCTTCAACACAAACGGTTGCGATGGTCTGACCTGGCCCTCCAAGGGGCTCGTATTGGTATGGAACTTCGGTTCCCTGCAGACAATCGTTAACCATACCAGTTGACATGACGGTGGTACCGAGAGAGATTGTGTAGGAAATATTCCAGTCGTAACCGACGTTTATATCGCTTCCACGATGTTCAAGCTCTGCGTAAACACGTGAGAAACCGACATTGAGGTCTGCTCCTGCCGAATCTTCAATGAAGTTTGATGCTTGTCCAGTCCCATCGGAATTGTATCCCTGATAGACACCCATTCGGGAGATACGAATATCGTGATAGTTCTCAACCGCACCAGTGATTTCAGCGCTATCGGTTGCAGGACGGTCATCTCCGTTCTCGGTCACTTCACAAGAGTGTTGCCAAGTTGTGATGTTTTCATCAACAGTGAAACTTTCAACACAATCAGCGTATGGTCCATAGAGGACATAATCAATGACCGTAGCAGTCAATTCAAATCTGCTTGTGTTTTGAGTACCATCGGGAGTAATAACACCGGTATAGGTCCAAGGTGTTTGGAAATCAAGCACATGGCGGAGGTCAGAGGTGGTATCGTTAACATCAGATTCATTCTGGAAGGTAACTACTGTTTGCTCTGTTCCTGCGGTGAGCATGGTGATTCCACTGTTGGCGGTAATATCATCGTTGTTTGGTCCGCCGGTTGCAGCAGCGACAATACCATCGAGGCCGAGGCGCACCGAAACATCACGAGGAGCAAAGTTGCTTGACCCATCAGCCGTTACGGTGAGGGTATATGCCTTATCTCCTGCGCCGGTCACGGATGTGCTTCCGTCGTCCCATTCAAGGTCGACTTTAATGTCGTACCAGTCAGTGACTATAACAGCGACTTGTTGGCCGTTGTTAGCAATGTCTGCGTCGGTAGGAGAGTCAACTGTGATGTCAACAATGTATTCACCAATAGTTGGAGTCCATACAATGTCCTGGCCTGCGTATTTTAGTGTGTATTTGCCATTACCAAGATAGGAGTTAGCAGTAAAAGGATGAGGTGTTTGGGATGAATCAAAGTCGCAAACTGAACCATCATCGCAAATAGCGTCCAAGTTTACCCACTGCAAGTCGTTTCCAGTGGTGTCCTTTGCAATGCTACCGATAACGCCAGTTGAATCGGTGTTGTACACAGTAACTGTGTAACTCAATTCATCTACTGACGCATCACCAGCATTCTGGATGTATGCAGTAAACTTGGTCTCTTGGCCAACTTTTAGGTCGTTACGGCAACCGGTGTTGTCGCAAACTGTTTCTTTAGGTGACGTGATGGCGAGGACGGATGGATCAGCGCCTGCGCGTGCTCCTGCATCCTCAATCACCACGGTTTCTTCTAACTCGGTGAAGTCAATGCCAGCGAATAAACTGGTTAGCATCAACAGGCCGAGAATCATAGGTGTCATATTCTTCATGTCTATACCCCCGAAGGTTCGGTATCCCTCCCCACGCCATCTGTCGTATTTATACTATAGGAAGGATGATGATAGAAAATATTGCCGATATAGTGCATTTATCGCATATAAAATGGGGCGCAGTGGCCGTCAATGAAGAAATAATAGAGCGTTGTTTTTGTAATTTTTCGCCCGCATAGAAATTACTAGATGGGGTTCAGATACTTCTGAGGGCTGCTGACGGAGGTATTTTTGATGCCCTTTGAGTCGGACCGTACGTCGCAATAAGAGCGATGAGCCAACCGCAAAGAAAGAGGAACAATGTAGATGCCCAAGGGAATACAAAGGCTGCGCCTTCTGACTCCCATATCGCTTTGTAAAGGACCAAATGGAAACCGTATCCAATCAGCAATCCGTTGAGCATCCCCAATGCAGCCACCCAAGATACCTCAATGATGAAGATCGCCAATACATGGCTTTGACGGAATCCGATAGCTCGTAGCATTCCAATCGTCATTCTCCGTTCGCTTACATTTCGGATGGTAACCACAGCGATTCCCGCGACACCAACAATTAACCCGAGAGCAAGATATCCCTGGAAGAGGGACAAAATAGCCAAAACAAGGGATTGGATGACCATGACTTCTTCAGCGACCGTTTGAACGGAGACACTCTCATCAGCGAGGGATTGAGCAAGAACTGAATCGAGTTCAAGTGCTGCCTGTCGGACTTGTTCGGGCTTTCCTTGGCCAGGAACATTCTCTAAACCATCACTCCCGTTAACGGGTTGAGCATCTTCTGAAACGCTCACATACATCCGAGTTACCTCTCCCCCAAACTGCTCCTCGACCAGTTCTCCATTCATCCAAACACCGGGAGAGAATATGTAAGAGGACTGTTCAAGAAAGCCTCCCACCTGTACAGTTCGGGTGTTTTTTGGATTTGAAAAATCAATGAGAGAAATTGAATCGCCAATTGAAAATTGAAGCGGTACGAGTGAGGCCCCATCTGTGGATGTTTCCAATCCAAACGAAGCATCAAGGAAAACAACATTCTCAAAATTTTCAATCGCTGCCCAAGCATCTTCCTCAGTCTCACCTAATTGTTCATCCCAAGCGTAAAGTGGCAAACCCCCATGGGAAGAAAAACCTTCATCAAATCCCCTCAGGAGATAAGGCATACGTTCTCCTGATGCATCCTCAAGATGGATCGGGGCTCGGTAAATCCGACCTACTGCATCAATGTTAGCAATTGCCTCATGCTCAATACCCCAAGAATAAGGATCGTTGTCAAGTTCTATTGGGCGTGACCTTGATGATGTGAGAAGGAGTTCAAAGTCCCCTTCTGCATCCTCCACAAATGACGAGGAATAGGTGTCAAATTGAGCCGTGTATCCCGAAAGAACAACCACAGAAAACATGGTGATGGAAAACATGCCCATCACCACCGCTGTGCGTACTGGATGAGCAAGTGGATGAGCCAATGATACGGGTCCAACAACACCAAATTTACGGGTTATGATTTTCGATTTGGTGATACGCTGTACTGCTAGTGGAGCAATACTTGTGAGGACCATTACCCCAGACAATACCTGAAGGAGACCCAGCACGATGAAGGTCAGTTCATCCGCAGTCATCGAAGCACGTATGGGGTCAATTGGCCCCAAAAGGAGGGTCCAAACGAGCCACAAGGTTCCAAGAGCACCGAGTGTATTTCTTGGAGAATGACGGCTCCACCGTTCCCAGAAAGGTTTTGCCGAGAGCCAAACCGGCAGTTCCCATGTCACTAAAGGAACAAAAACGAGCATAGCAAAGACTCCACTGAGGACATAAGCGGCGTAAGATAAGCCACTTGAACCGCCCCATACTAACAATGCCGCCAAGCAAGTCAAGAAACCTCCAAGTCCGACGATTTGAACCAGGTAAACTCCCCAAGGAACTCCTTTTGCGAGAACCAAACGTCCTCCTCTTAAGGCCCTTACAATATTGAGTTGAGCATTCCAAAAAGCCGACGCCCAAAGCAATGCTATGGCCAGTAATGAGCCCCAAATCCAACCTGAGAGGAACGAATCCAATGTCCAATCAAAACGGAATGCTTGTGCGCCCACTGATGCAAAAATAGATGAAAATCCAACAGATATAAGCCATGCCAAACCAAGTCCAAGAAGTGAGCCAAGGCCACCTGCGACCACTGACAAAACCAATCCTTCTTGCACAAAGAAGGCCCTCGCATCGCTTGAACGCAGCCCTAATGCTCTTGCGATGGCAAGTTCACTGCGACGAACATCGGCTAGCAGCATGATGATTGTAAGAACAAGAAGTACACCTGCTGCGATGGTAAAGGTTCCAAAGACCAAGAACATGGCCGAGAGCAATCCGGATGATTCGGCTGCTTGACGCGCTGCGTCAACTTTCACGGCACGAACATCAAGAAATACATCGGTGATCGAACTCTGTTCGTCAAACCATGCTGTTAAGTTCATGATTGCAGCGTCCGTGTTACTTTCAGAAAATGGGCCACCCGAAATCAACAACAGTGAGCGTTGGTCTTCATCTGCGAGGGACAATTCTTCGGCGTCATCCAAGTGAATGAGCCCCAAAACAACAGACTCCAAGTCACTTAATTGTTCAAAGCCTGGTAAAGATGTGTAGACCCCATCGTTCTGCAAGAACATTGCACTGTCGTTTCCATAGGCATATGGAATCACGCCTTTTACGGCAATGCTGAGGTTTGAATCATTGAGAGGCAGTCCTTGGAGACGACTTGAAACTGCGACATGGCCTTTGGCCACATCAAGGGTTGAGTTTTCTCCACCAAATGCCAAGAACATCTGGGGAAAACGCCCAAATCCGGGAGCATCTGACATGACTGGAAGGCGAATGGACTCAAGTTCACCAGAGGATGTATTCCATCTCAGCAACCCATGAGTTTGTGTACACCATGCACTGTTATGCACCGATAAAGTCGAGACCTTGCCGTCACAGTTTTCATGAAGTTGAATCGTACTGCTTTCGCTTTGATTGGGCCATGTTGAACCATCGCTTTCCTCCATGACAACATTGGAAATGCCGTTGCTCTCGAAATAATTGGTGCTAAACAGACCTTCCAAACTCAGATGGACGTTTTCATCCACCATGAGGTCGTAATAAAGCACCGTTGAAGGTAAATCTATTGTCAGATTGAAGGTCGTGACATCATCGTATGTTTCGCTTAAACGATGCAGGAGCAATTGTTCATCCTCAGCCTCAAGGGCCCACCAAAATCCACCACCGTATGCAACTGCTTCAACGGGATGGTCTGTATTGAACGATGCAACAGATGTATGTTCCACATCGGATTCATCTGCAAGAACCAACCCCTCATTATGAGAAAATGAGGCGGCAGTTCCATTTGCAGAAAATGCGACATCATTGAGGGCGTTGCCTTGATCGGCTTGCCACACCCATGCTTCATTTGAATCATGAAGTTGAAAACCGCCTCCTGAAAGGCCGGCGTGCCAAATTGCTGAGGTACTGTCATGGAGCAATGTTACATCGCTATCGGCTAAGGTCAGCAAGGGCTCGCCAGTTACTGTTGCGTCAATAAGAGGGACCTGAAGTACCTCCATCATCACACCAGATGGGTAGAGAGAGGATTGGTTTTCCCGAAGGCCCCGAACATCATCGCCACTGATTCTGCCTAAATTTGAGGAAGATGATACCGTCACAGCTCCCGTTGCTGAATCGATTGAAATGTTAAGTCCGGTATCCGATGAGGTAAAGGCTTCGTCCAAATGTTCCTTAATGCGCTGACTCGCATCCTCTACCTCCGCATCAGATAGTTGGTCATCAAGAGCAATAGATAAGCGACTTATATCGTTTCCAAGTTCTGCTAATTCTTGTGCGGTGATGAGGTCGGTGAACACAGCCGGCGATTGTGTACCCGACATGGCTCCTTGGCCTTCGTTATCTACGATAGCGGCGATGCCTACCTCACGAACACGACGGACGCGTTCTTGGTCTTCATCGGTAATGTACCAACCCATATCAGCCACATCGCCTACCTTCAGATTCAGCGCATCACTGGCCGCTTTATTGATGGCCACTTGAGGAATAACAGCTCCGTCATTGTATGCTTGTAGTGCTGAAAATCGCAGTCCTTCATCGCCACCCAAGGGCGCCCATATGCCGAGTTCGTCAACCGTTGAGTTGCGAGCGAACCACGAGATAGAAGGTTCTCCAACCCCATCCGGAGCAGTGAGACTTACCGAAGTAGCCCACCCGTATTGACGTCCCTTGAGAAGAGGTTCCAAGGAGTCATCCTCTTCCATTGAGTCCCAGGCCCGTTGGGCGGTGTCTTGTGCAAACAATACCGAAACACCCGTTTGGGGGTTCATTCCAGAGAGAAGGACGTCGGTTTCACCCCATGAAGCCTCCACCTCATATCCAACTGTGGCATCAAGCGAATCACCAACGACCAATGAAGAAGTGATGATCGAAGAGGCGATAACAAGGCCTGCGACCATCAATACCGATTGTCTGCGCCTTCGCCGAATGTTTTCCCATGCCAGCCTCCACACGACAAGCCGTTGCGGAATCAAAAGAGGTTGAAGCAATGTGAGAGAAACGATGCCTGTAAGAAGTCCACCCATGAAGGCATTCAACGTCGATAGGCCGAGCCAATGCAATAGCCAAAGTGCAACAATTGAATCTACAGAAGGGCCGAACAACAGGAGGGTTTTCCCCCCTAAAGAAAGCGAAGAAAGGCGCCCTGTAGCAAGCAATGCCACCGTACTCAGTGCGATAACCAGCACCATGAGAAGGATGGCGGAAAGGAACAGACTCATTCCTCCTCGGTCCCAGGTTTGCGTTGGTCGTTGACCACCAAGCCGTCGCTCATCGAGATGATTCGCTGGCATTGTTTTGCAATCTGAAGGTCGTGCGTGACAATAAGAAACGTCGTGTTGAGTTCCCTGTTCATATCACGAAGGAGTTGCATCACTTCTTCTGATGTGGAAGTGTCTAGATTTCCCGTAGGTTCATCGCACAGAATAATCGATGGTTTGTGTACAATAGCACGAGCAACGGCAACCCGTTGTTGCTGACCTCCGGAGAGTTCTGCTGGCCGGTGATGTGCTCTGTCCGACAAGCCAACCCTGCCGAGCGCCGCCAATGATTCATTGCGAGCATCTGTGGGAGATTCACCCAAGAGAAGCAGAGGAAGTTCAACATTTTCTACTGCCGAGAGGACCGGTAGCAAATTAAAATCCTGAAATATAAATCCAAAATGTTCTGCCCGTAAATCGGTACGTGCATTGTCTGAAATACCGTAGAGAGGCGCACCGTTGACCGAAACATTGCCCGAAGAGGGCTCGTCAATTCCAGACAATATGTTCAGCAGTGTTGTCTTCCCACATCCCGATGGACCCATGACTGCAACCATGTCACCGTTACGAATGTGAAGGTCAACACCACGAACGGCTTGGACCGTTGATTCGCCGGCTTGGTAGAGTTTCCACAGGGCTGTAGCCTCAAGAGCGGGTGTCATATTTACCGCAAAGAGAACTGCGTTGATAAAGTCCTGCCCATACGCAGCACCATGACTGAATCAAACTCAGAGGTCAGCATTAGCATCCTGGCATTTGGTCAATTATCAGAACGATTGGGTGGAAGGGAGCATACGCATCAACTTCCAGCGGGTTCAACGGTTCGTATGCTGCTTGAACATCTTGATTTGGACGAGTGGATCACATTTGGACTGACCGTCGCCATCAATGGTGAGCGATGTGGAGTGGATCAGAAATTGAACGCCAACGATGAGGTCGCCCTGTTACCACCTGTAAGCGGCGGATAAGGCCAATCTGATGAGATTTAGAGGAAAGGCTTCAACAACGGGAAGCACCAGCGGTCACATGAGGAAGCAGTATGGCCTTCACACCCGGTCCCCTTGAACTCGTTATTCTCCTTGGTTTGTTTTTCCTTTTGTTTGGTGCACAACGCCTTCCAGAAATGGCGAACGCCCTCGGACGCTCAAAAGGTGAATTCCAGAAAGGTCTCGCCGAAACAACACAGATTGGCGACCCGGTGAAAACTGTAGTTGACCTTGAAGCCGGTGGCCGAACTCCTGAACAGGTGCTCATGGACCGTGCCAAAGCGGTTGGAATTGACCCCGCAGGAATGGCCATTGAAGAACTTGAAAAGAAAGTGTCTGCACTTGAAGCTCTCGAAGAAACCGAATGAAAAGATTCAACGCTTTTTCATCCGCTTGATTTCGGTTGGAGAACCGCATCGTTCACATTCACCAACCGCACCTCGCTTGGAACGCTTTGCATCGGAAGGAACGGGGAATGTTGCTCTACAACCGGTGCACCTCAATTCCCACATCCATACTTGCCCTGCGCCTTTGGTATTGACTGAACGAACCTGACCGCCGTGATTTTTGTACGCATTTTGGAGCCGGTAATCGTCGGTTACCAATTCAAGTGACAGGCCAACTGCCAAGGCAAGCACATCCAAGTCCACGTCGGAAAGTCGTGGTAAGTCACCGCTTATTGAAGCAACTGATTTGGCCTGCTCAAGCCAATCTTTTGGGACTGCACGCCACTCAAGTTGTGCTGATTCAAGAAGCAAAGAGCGAGTCTCGCTGACCGAAGCAAGTTCTTCCTGTTGTGAAAATGCACAAATCCCTCCGCGCAACTCCTGAACAGGCCAGTGGAGCAATGCTGCTGTGTCGAGCACCCGGTTCATGCTACGGACACGAGAATCACCATGATGAAGACACCGTTCACCCCTATCTTCTTCAAAGAAGTCCATCTGCGACGAATATGGGTTGGAAAGAACAAACGCTTGAGTTGTTCGAAATATTCGGCCCAGCATCCCTCGCTGTCGTTTCATTTACCGAAGCAATCATCCAACCTGTACCTCCGGATCTTCTCTACATGCCAATGCTGGTAAATGCAATTGGAGATACACCGCTTGTTGTCTGGTTGTGGTTGGTTGTCACGGTCTCGTCGGTGCTGGGTTCACTTGTTGGTTATTACATCGGTAAAAAGTGGGGTACATCGCTGATGGTCCGATTTGGCCAAGAACGGCATCTCTTGAAACTTGAACAACTGACGCTTCGATATGGCTCGTGGGGCATATTCATAGCAGCATTTTCTCCGATTCCATACAAAGTATTGGGGTGGATGGCTGGAATGGGTCACATGAAGCACAAGCCGTTTATCCTTGCAGGATTTTTTGGCAGGGGATTGCGTTTCGGCCTTGAAGCGATTTTGATTGGATTGTACGGAAGCCAAGCATTGAACCTGCTCAATTGGCTCCTTGACAATGAAATCATGCTCGCAATAGCCCTTATTCTTGGATTCGCAGTGTTGGTCTATGCATGGCAATGGTGGAACAATCTTGATTCAAACGGCACAGCCTCAACAGAGTGAACACTCCAATGATGCATGAGTCATGACGGGAACGGTTATCAAGAGGGGGCAGGTGGGCCAAAATGGCGCTCGTGTGGTGTAGCCAGGTCCATCATAGTGGGTTTTCATCCCGCCGACCCGGGTTCGAATCCCGGCACGAGCACTTCACTGAGCAAAGCCGCAGTAAAGCGTTTTATGGGTGAGTAAAAAAGGGCCAAAGTCATTTTATTGGCGAGTAAGAGTTCCGTTGTTATAGTCTTCAATCGCTTGATAGATTTCTTCTCGGGTATTCATCACAAAGGGACCGTAGCGGGCAATCGGTTCGTTGAGTTCTGGCCCTCCTAGAATCAAAAATTCTGCGCCATCTTCTTCTGCATTAAGAACCACTTCGTTTCCCTTCTCAAGCAATCCCAGACCACCATCATGGAGGGAGCGCCCTTCAATATCAACTGAGCCACCAAACGTATACACCATCACGTTATGCTCCGAATCGCATTGATGGGTGTAGGTTGAGCCAGCTTCCATCTTCATGTGGATGTAGGTGATGGGGATGACGGTATCGATAATTGCACTGGTTCCTAGAGCCTCACCTGCAACGATCTTGGCCCAAACCGACCCGTCTTCATTGGTTGCTTCTGGAATGTCTTTGGCGGGTATATCCTGATAACGTGGCGGCATCATTTTGTCCCTAGCAGGAAGATTGACCCATATTTGGAATCCATGCATTCTTCCTCCGTTTTGCAGTATGCTCTCTTGAGGTAATTCCGAGTGAATCACACCTCTTCCGGCAGTCATCCATTGAACATCACCAGGATTGAGATCACCGCTGTTTCCTGCTGAATCTTCATGTCGCATCCCGCCATCAAGAAGGTAGGTCACGGTCTCAAAACCACGATGAGGGTGAGAGGGTGCGCCAATTGCCTCCCCAGGACCGTAATCTACGGGACCCATCTCATCAAGAAGGAGGAACGGACTCATGAGACGGCCCATGGCTGCTGGTCGGCGTACTTTGAATCCACCTCCTTCGAGGACGGTATGTGTTGGTACAATTGAGGAGATTTTACGCTTCATGCGGTTCACTTCATTGTCATGCTGTTGATAATGGCGTGTATCGTATCAGAGTTAGCTGGTTTCTTTCTATTGGCAACCAATGACCGCCCAATAACATTGCATCCAAGGAATGAAAATTGCATCCGCATCGCCATGATGACGTGTGAACCTCCTCCTCCCGAATGCGTTGCAAGAGCAACTTTTCGGTCCCTAAATAAACGTCGGAAATCATCCCCTTCACGGCTTAACCATGCGATTGCGTTGTTCAATACCGGAGGATACGAACCGTTGTATTCAGGAGCAAATACCATCCACGCATCGCCAGCATTCATCCGTCCAATAAGGTCGCTCATTCCATCAAGTGTCTTCGTCTTTGATTCTTCTTTTGTAGTGTACATCGGGAACTCAAAACCGTTCAATGAAATGACATCAACCGTATGGCCGAGTTCCTTTGCAGACGTTGATACGCTGTTGGCAAGGACTCGGTTATTGCCATCTGATGCTAAGATGAAGACGAGGTGGGCCATGATGTTCTCATTACTTTGGGGTATATGGAATTGATAGTTACATCCAAGAAACCTGAACGGCAAGACACATGGTCTTCTTCCACCTCCGACAGGACATGCGCAGGGTGTGGTGCGTCGGTTTGAGCCCCGATGACTCAAGGCTTTCCTCAATACCTAACGCTGTTTTCCAATCCACGAGTGAGGGATGCGACATCCTCCTTTTTGCAACGCTACGCACGGACTCACAAGCATCTTCCATTGAGCAAAATGTCAATTCTATGCACAAATCTCTGGAAGTTACCGCTGAACATGGGATTCAAAGAGTCATCGTCCTTGGTGATGTGTCGTCGCTGGAAGGGCGTAGATGGAAAGGAATCACTCAACCATGGGAATCTTCTATGGGTGTAAGCATCAATTCAGTACACGGCATGGGCCAACTGATTGTTGAAGTACTCGCAAGAAGCGCCGCCCTTAGAGGCCAAGAAGTGGTCGTATTACGGATAGGGACTGCTACTGAAGATGAAGTGTCAACCCATATCAAGCATGCAATCCATCACCATTCTGCAACACTTCAAGCGTTTCACAACCCGTCTGTCCCAGATTTGGATGGATGGACCGCCCTTTGTATTGACTCCACGAATGAATTCAATTCCGAAATTCCATCGGAACAATGGAAATCTTCGCGTGAAAGTTAAACAGGACGAGGGAGGTTGACGACTCATGTCAGCAGAACTTGTCTATGTCCACGCTGAACAAGCGGATACGGATTTCCTTATCTACACAGGAAACTTTTGTGGTTACTGTACTGCACTAAAACGACTGCTCAACGGCAACAATCTCTCGTACACTGAATACAATTTCGATGAGCATATCGGCCTGAGAAAACAGGTCGTCGCTGCGACAGGACATCGTACTGTACCCGTTGTTTTTGACTTAAGAGAGGATGTACCTCGCTTCATCGGTGGATTTGACGAAACCAACCGATATCTCAAATGAAGGTCTCAAGCCACTCTTTGAGTGCATCGTGATGTTCGGTTGGAATCATATGCCCCTTTTTGTGTTCAATCAGTTCAACAGACCACTGTGCTGATTCAAATTGATGAGCAACGGCCCATCCATCTTCTATGGGTACGCGGACATCTTTCTCACCGTGCATCCAAAACAAACGTTTTGGGTCCAATTCAGAGAGTCGAAGTCGGAGTTCCATCGGCCTTACCAGACGAGTGCCGATGCAAACGATCCCTTGGATACGGTCGGCGATGGGCAAGTGAAGCAACTCCTGAGCCATTGCCCCTCCCTGTGAAAAGCCACCAACAATCAGCGGGCCCATGGGCGCTTCTGTCCCGATCAAATGTTCAAGTTGAGAAAGACTGGCGTCCACATCAATAAGTTCCTTTCTTGACAAGTTCATGCGCCGAGTCACATCAGCTTCGAAGTCTTCATACCTCCACCAGGTAAAACCACGGACAGGATGCTTGTAACGAGCTTGAGGAACAAGAAGCGTCCATCCCTCAGGAAGAATTTTCTCTGCAAAGGGACGCATCATTGCTGCATCGCCAGTCATCCCATGCATCATAATGAGCGTGGGCATTACAATTCCTCACAAAGTCCACTCAGAGTAAATGCCACCAGCGACCTTGAAATGGAGCAGTGAATCGCCTCCCCGAAGTGTGACGGTAAGGGAATAATCTCCCGAAAGAGAGGGTATTGTTCCAATCGAGCCTTTTTCACTTGCTCCCGAACCCCATGCACGAGTGAGTGGAGATGCTCCTTGGTGATCTTTGAGGGAGAGTGTACCTGACCCACCACCTGCTATATCGAGGTCAATGTACCATACGAGAACATCCCAATTCGTTCCATCTGGGTGTCCACTATCAAGGAAGGAGTCGGAAATATCGTTCTCGTTGTCCTCATAAACCGAATCCAGTAAATCACGAGCCCGATAGAAGAAAACATCGCCTTCGTAGTCGGTCTTGGTCTGTGTCAGTTCCATTCTAAGTTGCTCGGTACCTTCATCATCCATCCAAACCAAGGAATTGATGAAGCCGTCCCTTCCGCTGAAGGAATATGTCAATGAATGCCCATCATCCGATGTTGCACTTACATCAACAACCCCATTGTAGATTGATTCCGTTTCGGCTGTCCAGTCTTGACCAAGCAGTGTGAACTCCCACATGTCACCGATGTTCCAAGGGAAATTAAAGACAGAACGTTCTTCGCCTTGTTCGTATACCGACAAACCGTCCATGGTAATTCGCCCAAGGAATGGATTGTGATTGATGACGGCATGTCGCTGTGCTTCTTCTTTTGAAGAGATACCCAGCCGGTAGATTCCAGATTCGTTGTCTTTGTCAGCCACGACCAATCGAGCACTGTCTTCACCGAACTGAGGTGTAACGAAGGTGTAGAGCCATTGGTCTCCAATCTCCCAGTCGGGAAGAGCGAGTTCTTGTTCGGTTGTGTCACCTATTCCAGAGTTGACGGTAGGCCCCTCAAGACATCCCGCAAGACACAACGAGACCATCATCAATGACAACAAACATGCGCTTCGCATGTTACTGCGTTCACGGCACCTCTTGAAAGGGTAACGCTTCAAATCGTTTCAAACAAGGTGGCCAGTGCCAGCCAATACAACTGCTACAATTGACATCAATTTGATGAGAATATTGAGTGATGGACCGGACGTGTCCTTGAATGGGTCGCCGATAGTGTCGCCAATAACGGCTGCTTCATGAGCATCATCGCCTTTCTTAGCGCCATCAATGTGACCTTGCTCGATTGCTTTCTTTGCGTTGTCCCAAGCACCACCTGCGTTGGCCATGAACAAAGCCATGAGAACACCAGTAACAAGAGAACCTGCAAGAAGTCCACCAAGTGCATCTGGGCCAAGTGCCAGTCCAACAATAACTGGTGCAAGAACCGCAACTACACCAGGGCCTACCATTTCTCGGAGAGCCGCCTTGGTTGAGATATCAACACAGGTTTGTGAGTCAGGGTATGTCATGTCACCTGCAACGACCTTTTCTGGCCATGTTGTTGCGTCTTCCAAGTCGCCTTCAAACGAAGAGTCCTTTGACAAACTTTCTCGCATGATTGCAAATTGGCGTCGAATTTCAACAACCATGTCGCCCGCAGCCTTTCCGACTGAAGTCATGGTCATAGCAGCGACAACGAATGGTAGACCGCCACCAATGAGAAGCCCGATGACAACCATTGGATTGGTCAAGGTCAAGTCAAGGTTAGTAGGACCCACTGCTGCTGTGTACGCTGCGAAGAGGGCAAGAGCAGTCAATGCTGCTGAACCAATAGCGAATCCTTTTCCGACTGCTGCAGTTGTGTTTCCGATTGAATCCAGTTCATCGGTAATTGCACGAACATCAGAACCAAGTCCGCTCATCTCAGCAATTCCACCTGCGTTATCAGCAACAGGTCCGTAAGCATCTACGGTCATGGTAACACCGACTGTAGCAAGCATGCCCATTGCAGCCATTGCAATACAATAGAGTCCGTAATCGGATCCACCGAAGTGATTTGCTCCAAAGATACCAGCGGCAATCAGAATGATTGGGATGAAGGTTGACATCATACCGACTGAAAGTCCGGCAATAGCGTTGGTTGCAGGTCCAGTCTTGGACATTTCACCAATGTGAGGGATGGCTTTGGTTTTGACTCCAAAGACGGGTTCGATTCCAGTATAGTATTCGGTGATGAGGCCGATTGCGATTCCGACAATACTGCCCAATACAACGGAGTGCATGACGCCGACTTCAACGTCAATGAGGCCTTGGCTGATGGAGAGATATCCACCTGCCCAAAACAGAATTGCTGCGATGAAGGTGGTGTTGCGAAGAGCTGCTGCGGCATCCTTGCCGTTCTTTAGAACGAACATTGAGAACACACCAATGATGGATGCGACGTATCCGATAAGACCGAGCATGATTGGCATCATGACGTAATCGGAACCCCCAGCAAAGTCTTCAGAATTCGCGATGATCATTGCTGCAATGATTGAACCGACAAAGGACTCGAAGATGTCTGCGCCCATTCCTGCAACGTCACCGACGTTGTCACCGACGTTATCTGCGATGACGCCCGGGTTTCGTGGGTCGTCTTCAGGAATACCTGCTTCGACCTTACCGACCAAGTCAGCGCCAACGTCAGCAGCCTTGGTGTAAATTCCACCACCAACACGAGCGAACAGAGCAATTGAAGAAGCACCCATACCGAACCCTGCAGCAGCAGAAAGGTCAGAGTTAGTATCACCAGCACCAAGCCAGTATGCAACAAGGGAAATTCCGAGAAGACCGAGCCCGCCTACTGAAAGGCCCATGACTGCTCCACCATTGTATGAAACTGCCAATGCTCCGGCTTTGCCATCGTTTTTGGCAGCCATTGTTGTTCGACCGTTTGCCGAAGTTGCAGCACGCATTCCAGAGAATCCTGCAAGAACCGATGCGAGTGCACCTGCGAAGAAGGCAATTGCGGTTTTTGTGTCGTTAAGCTGCGAAAGCGCCACACCAACGACAACTACGAAAATTAGAAGAACTCTGTATTCTGCAAACAGGAACGCCATTGCTCCTTTTTGGATTTCTTCGGTGATATTGGCAACCTTATCGTTGTCAATTTTCACCTTGTTTACTTGTTGGTACAGCATAAATGCGACGACAAGTCCGAAAAGACCTGCGCCTGCAGCAATCATTGGTATATTATCCATCATTATAGAACACCTGTTGATTTGGCGACCTAAGAACCCCTCATAAGTGGTTCCCTTCAAAAAAAAGCCACTGTGTCGGTTTTGGACACATTCTCATCTGTCCGGAGTACTATCATCCCAGCGTTGACGGTCAAGATTGTCAAAAGGAGGCAATCGTTCAAAGAGGAGGGGGTTATGGGAGAGTCATGTCCATCAGTGCAGAAGAGATTTTGGCTGAAATCGGACCGGTCCAAGAAATACTTGACGAACACGATGGAGTCGTCAACGTCATTGATACAACCGATGGAAACATCATGCTTTCTCTTGATGGAGGTTGCAACGGTTGTTCATCCACTCCGATGACTGCAATGCAAATCTACTATTCTTTGAAAAAATTGGACCACATCAATGATGTCATCTTTGTCAATGGGGAACTCCCAGAGTACATGCGCACGTTCATTGACCAAAAAATGGCTAAGGAAGCTGAAAATGGAAGCGATGATTCACCACCTGGTGAAATCATTTGAGTGGCTTATTCTTCCGAATCACGACCAATGCTGTGAGGATTGGCCCCAAAGGATAGATTCTCGCCTTTGATGTTCATACGGGCTGATATCGCTAAGATCACACAAAAAAGAGCCAAGGGCTTTGGAAGATAGTTCGACCCCCACAGGAACCCGCCGGATGAAGAGAGAAGCCAAAGTACGATTGCAGCGATGATAAGCGTAAAGAAAATCACATTTTGGGCTATTTCCTCTGCTCGCGGTGAACGAGACAAGGTTGCGATAAAGGTGAACAGTACGGCGGAAATTCCACAAAGAACTTCGGCAAGATGTTCAAGGAAAACCACATCCACCATGCAATGTCCAAGAGAACGACCCTCTTGAAGGTGGGGGCGAGGTTTGCGAACCTTTGAGTAGGGTTGTCGTTTCATCCATGCCATGGCAGGTGGTTCATTCACGCTCCCGAAACCACGCCCAACGCCTCCACATTTTTCTCGCAACCAAGTCGCAAAGGTTCTGCACCAGATGGCAGTTTTGCTGGAACTCCAAGGTGCAAATGTATTCAGAGTCCGCTCCTATCAAAATGCCAGTCGCATGTTGGGAACTGTTACACAAGATTTTGGAGAACTTGTTGCCTCAGGGCAACTTTTCGAAATGAAAGGAATCGGTAAAGGGCTTGGAAGTGCGCTCTCCCAAGCAGTTCTTGAGGGTGCATGGCCGGACGATTGGGTCGATAAACACGAAAACACTCCACAAGGAATGATTGAGATGCTTGGAATCCCCGGCCTAGGTCCAAAGCGAATCAAGCAAATGCATGATGAACTCGGAGTGGATTCAGTAGCCAGTCTAAAACAAGCTGCTGAGGAGAATCGTATCGCTCCAATGAAAGGTTTTGGAGCAAAGTCCCAGCAGCGAATGCTTGACGGAATTGAACTTCTTGCCCGCTTTAGAGAACGACGTCGGTTGGACATTGGTTTGCGTTACGGTGAAGCATTTCAGCGAAAAATCTCTGCCATTAAAGGTGTCAATCGTGCAACTCTCGCCGGAAGTGCACGCAGACGAAAAGATACAATCGGCGATTTGGATGTCGTTGTATCCGTCGACCAAGCTCAGCATGAGTTTGTTGCAGAAGCAATACTCTCCCTGCAAGGCATTGCAGATGTCAAGGGCGCAGGGGACTCAAAAATCAGTCTCATTCTCGATACGACAGTTTTTGATGACACCTTTACAGTAGGGCACATTGACCCAAATGTCCTCGATGCCATCGGTGGCGATGACTATGAGCAGTTGGAGGCAGGAGGAACCATTGACGCCCAAGTTCGTCTCGTCCCACCTCATGTAGAACCCTTTACACTTGCATACTTTACCGGCAGTAAAGAGCACAATATCGCCATGAGGCAGCGAGCAATAGACCGAGGACTTCGGCTGAATGAATTCGGCTTAATCCCAGAGTCAAAAGCGGGGGACCTCAAAGGTATGGAGGCTGCTGTTCACTCACTTCAAGCACTCAGTGAAGAGGAAATCTATGCACATTTAGATCTGGAATATGTCACACCCGAATTGCGAGAAGACATGGGAGAAGTCGAAGCTGCGGCAACAGGTAAACTTCCTCAATTATTGGAGATGCCCGACATCAAGGGGTCTTTACACAACCATACTACATTGTCCGATGGAGAAGCAAGTCTTGAGCAAATGGCAGATACTGCACGAAAAATGAATTGGACATGGCTCGGTATTGCAGATCATTCTCCGAGTTTGAAAATAGCCAATGGAGCCAGTTCCGATGACCTGCTCAAGCAAGGACAGACGATTAAATCCTACAACAAATCATGGGCGGATGAAAACGTAGACTTCCGATTGTTTCACGGTGTAGAGTCCGACATTCTCGAGGGCGGGAAATTGGACCATCCAGACGAAGTCCTTGCCGAATTGGATTATGTCGTTGCGAGTGTTCACGCAATGACAAAATGGCGTTCACGTGATGAAGTAGAAAATACCGAAGAACTCCTGAAAGTTATTGACCATCCAGCAACAACAGTCCTTGGCCACCCCACCGGAAGAATCCTACAAGGCAGAGAGGGGTACGAAGTTGATTTGTTTTCCGTGTTAGAGCATATGGCCGACCACAATGAAGCCGGGCGTCTTAAAGCCGTTGAACTCAATGCAAGCCCCTACCGATTGGATTTGGATTGGCGATTGTGTAAACATGCCAAGGGATTGGGAGTACCGGTTGTAATCAACCCAGACGCACACTCAATTCGGGGCCTAAGCGACATTGCATATGGACTGATGACCGCACGAAAGGGTTGGTTGGAACAAAAAGATGTGCTGAATTCACTCACTGGAGAAGAACTGAGCAATCGTTTGAATTCATCATGAACCTAAGCACACCTTCATGGTGCACCTCTGCATGGCAACACCATGCGCACCCTCCGTACCATCATCATGGGAAGCATGATGATCATTCCCGGAATGATTCTCGGATTCATTGTTTGGTACATCGCAGGCAAACCCACTACCGATCCTATGGAGACGCTCATCTGTAATGGAATACCTCTCACATCAATCTTCATGGGACTTTACTTTGGTTGGAAAACCGGTGAAGAATACGATGTGAGAATGGCAGAATAAACAGGAGAACGAGTTCGTGAAGCGTTCAGAAAAGGCCGAACGTATCGCTCAACAATTGGAGTCGCTTTACCCCGTCATCCCCATTCCTCTTGACCATAGCAACCCGTTTGAATTGCTGGTTGCGGTTCTCATGAGTGCACAGACAACTGACCTCAAAGTCAACGAAGTGACTCCGGCTCTCTTCGCGAAAGCCAACAATCCAAGAGACATGGCTCAACTTCCCGTCGATGTGATCCTCAACGACATCCGTCAAGTCGGACTTGCCCCTACTAAAGCAAAGAACATTCACAGGCTATCTCAAATGCTCAATGAACTTCATGGAGGAAAAGTTCCAGATTCGTTTGATGCTCTTGAAGCACTTCCTGGCGTAGGACACAAAACTGCTAGCGTTGTCATGGCACAAGCCTTTGGCGTACCTGCTTTTCCTGTTGACACCCACATACATCGACTTGCTGCTCGATGGGGGCTCTCAGACGGAAGCAATGTCATCAAAACAGAGCGAGACCTCAAAGCAATTTTCCCAAAAGAAAAATGGAACGATTTGCATTTGCAAATCATCTTCTTTGGTCGAGAATACTGCCCTGCGCGCTTCCACGACCTCACACAATGCCCTATCTGTTCGTGGTCGGCAACGAAGAAGCGCATCCGTGAAGAAGCACGGCGTTAGACGACTTCAGAAGAGCGAGATGTTTCGTCCGACGATGGTTGTGAGAAGTACAATAGCGGCAAGAACCATTGTGATGCGCATGGCAACATGGATTTCATCATCCTCGTGCGCTTCACGGATAAAGGCGTAAGCAACAAGTGAAAGTGCAGTTGTCTGAAGGATACCACTCATTGCAGCAAAAAGAGCAACTTGGCCCTGATAACTGTCAACAGCATCCGAATACTCACCTGCTTCTTTTTCATCCAAGAGGTCATAATCCGTTACATCGGGAGCGGATGACGAAAGAGGAAACTCGCCAAACATTCCTGAAACGACCAAGACAATGAGGCCAATCATCAACCATTTTGGAAATGAATACATGGCACCCTTGGCCATGTTTGCTGGTGGCTGATAGGGTGACGGGGCTGGGTTCATAGCGGGCGGGATTGGTGGCTGCATGCCCAAACCACACTAAAGAAAGGGTATGAACATTACCTAAATTCACTAGATGCCAAAGACACCCGACGCGTTTTCTAGCATGATGGCCGTCAGGAGGGAGGCTAACCCCGAAACCCATGTCAAGAGGATCATCTGCCCGACTGCACTTGAACGGGTACCACCACGAAGCCTCGTAGCAATTGAAGACACTGCAACAACCTGCATAAGGATGAGCAGTGAAATAATAATTTTGAACATACGAATGTTGTCATCAACCGATGAAGCGTCTTCCATAACGGGAAGCGCAACGCCTGCTCCAAAATCAGAAAGTGCGGATACGTCTGTATCTGTGAGTCCACTTGCAACTCCTGCAATTGCTTCTCCGAGTTGAAGTACAATCGCGGTTGTCACGTTAAGAGCAGCAACGCTCGAAATGAGAAGTCCCAGTGCAACACCCCACATGGTATTCGCGGATAGGGCTCTTCGGTTGCGCAGGGAGAGAAGATTTCCAACGGAACGAGAAACCATCTCAGCGGTTGCAGCAGGCTGGCCTGATGATTGAGAACCCTCGATGTAAATGCGTGTGTAACGAGAAATCACTGCAGAATTTGTGTCTGCTGTGAAGTAATCCCACGCACGATCTGAATCAATACGAGTGGAAAGGCGCTTCTCCAATCGGTCAATTGAGTTGTCCAACATTCCGAAATCAATACCTCGGAGTGCTTTGATTGTAGCGGATGGTTCGGAAGAACGTGCTTGAGCAGTACCGCCGAGAGCACGAATAAAATCAGGATATGTTTCGTCTCTTCGGTTGATCTGTTTTTCTTCTTTACGAATCATAAGAGATGGAATCAGTAGAGGAGAAAGAGGAAGGGCAATGAAAAGCAAACCGTACTTATCCCATTGCGATGTAAGAGCTTCAAAGACCCAAATCAACGTAAAAGTACTAACGGTAACCAACAACATCGTGATCAAAACAGACAACAATAACGACCGTCTGAAATTGATACGAAATGGAGTATCCATTTCATCACGAGCAAAGGTGAGGTCTTTCGGAATTGTCGCCCTAAATGCGAATACTGCACCAATTTGAATGAAGGCAAATATCAATGATGCGAGAAGCAAAAAGCGCAATCTGCTTGCAACTTCAATGGGTGTGTCGGTATCCGTACCGACCTCAAAAAGAACAAGATGTATCCCTGCGATTACCAATCCAAAGAGGCCAGCGGTAACCAAGGAAACATAGATTTCCTTGAGGGTATCAACGGATTCCAATCGCGTATCATAGAGTGTATTGTATTGCTCGGCGATGGTTTCCTGCTCAGAGCGCATAAATTGGTCAATAGGTTGACCTGCTTCAATTGAAAAAGCCATCCGGTCCAAGAAATCAGACCAAAGAGGACTTGGACTTTGTTGGGCAACAATACGAGCAGCCTCAGGAAGAGAAGTGTGCCATTTTTCTACAAGAGTTTCAATCCGCTTAACCTCGGCTGCCAATTCACCATAATCACGCATTTGCTTGAGGATGTCAAAAATGGATTGAGCACCAACTTCTCCAATCGATAGAATACCCATCCGAGTGATGAACATGTGCATTTCCGCTTCGATAAGGGTCGCCGAGCGTTGAACATCAAGAATTGGAAAGGCGATCGCCGAGAGTGTTGCCATGATGGTCAACAGAATGACGAGTAGAATTCCTGTAATTCCGGAAAAAAGCGCCCCTTCCCCTAGACCTCCTGTGACAAATACAAGAATTATTGAAAAAATGAAGGTAAACGCAGCTATTGGAGCAACATAAAGCCCGATAAATCGGGCAATCGGCATCTCAAGACGACGCAGGGCAATGTGCCAGATTGGCATGCGCTCCATGTGTCATCATCTCCTCATTTTTGATTGATGCCAACCCATGTGTCAACAGCTCGGCTGAAATGGTCCCAGCCATTGGAATAATACAATCCAAGAAGATCGAATACATCGTCGTAATGCGTCAAATCACGGTCGGCCATACGTTGGATGGCATCTGCACGACGAAGCATTTCATCGTAGATGTCTCGCTTGTTTGCGAAACCCGCCATTGCAGCAATTTTGTTCTCGAGAAGATGCGATTGGAACATACCACGGAAATAGTGCTTGTCTTTTACCGGGTCCCACTCGAACATTCCACGAGTGAGAACACCATCGCTATGTTTGTTGTAACCAATGACCTCGTCAATTCCGGTAACACGACGAGCAATACCTCCACCTGGTGCCTCTACGACTTCTTGGAAAATCGCAAAGTTAAGGTTGTCAAAGAAACGAATTGGAACATTGATTGGGTCACCAGTAAATCGTTGAATCATCTTGACGATTGATGATGCGTGGAAGGTCGCAATTACCGGGTGGCCAGTCTGCATGGCTTGGAAGGCAGTAGCACCCTCAACACCACGAATCTCACCGATAATGATGTATCGTGGACGACTACGCAACGCTGCTTTGAGAAGGTCGAACATTTCAACACGAGATTCTTCATTTTTCGCATCACGGGTAACCAGACGCTGCCAAATCTTGTGCCGGACTTTAACCTCAGGTGTATCTTCCGCAGAATAAATTTTGACGTTGTGGTCAATAAACGGTAAAATAGCGTTCAGTGTTGTTGTTTTACCGGATGCTGTTTCACCAGACACCAGGACCGACATGCCGTATTCAAGACAAATCCAGATGTAGGCTGCCTGTTGAGCGGACATCGTACCCCACTTGATGAGTTGAATGACGGAAATTGTCTCTTCAGCGAATTTACGAATGGTGAATGATGGTCCAAGCATGGATACATCGTCTGAGAAAATGATGTTGATACGAGAACCGTCGAGAAGAACACCGTCAATAATTGGTTTGTTGTCAGAAACAGGCCTTCCAATACGTTCAGACATCGCACGAAGATAACGAGAAAGGAGTTCTCGCTCACGGAATCGGATGTTGGATGTGACCATCCCGAAGACCTTGTGGTCCATGTGAATATGCTTGAGTCCAACGGAGTGGATATCTTCCAGCATCTCATCGGAGAGAAGTGGCTCAAGAGGGCCGTTTCGGATGAGGTCGCGAATAACAACATAGGTCAATCGCTCCCGTTGCTTTTGATTGACCACGAGGCGTTTGTCATCCAGACCGATCATTTGCCAAAGCCGACCTTGCCGGCGAACCAAATTGTTTGCTTCGGTATCAAGAATAGTATACCTGTCAATCATTTGACCGAGAATATTTTCGAACTCAGAATCCGTAGTGAATGAAGGTGATGATGGAGCTTCTTGGAGTAAGGTTTCAATAAGTTCACGACGGAGGTTCTCTTCTTCTTCCGTCAATTGTGGTTCCAATCCAAACCACATCACAGTGCCGCCTCCATCATCATCTGCAGGTGGTTCGTAAATGTGAACAAAAATCGGTTCTCTTGTCACATAAATGAGATTAAGTGGGCGTTGTTTCTTAGCATCTCTGTCAAGAGGGCCGTAATAGATTGGACGTGAGCCGTAGCGTTGCTCAAAATCACGAACCCAATCAGCAACGTGAGGATATGCAGCCATGACACCGTTAAGGTCGCCCTTGGCAAATCGTTGGTCATCGTCCATAATCGTTCACCTCCTCAACTGACCGCTGTAATATCAACGATGAAGCCCATACCCGGTTCAACACGCCATCCAATACTCGATTGAATGGGTCCTGCTGCGCGAAGGAATCTTGTTACGATGATGCTTCGCTTGATTTCTCCACCGATGAGGGCATTTTCTAGATTAAGAACAACTTCAGCAGATGCTCTTAGTGTGTGCAAGAGTTTGGAGTCCATTTCTTCGGGGTCTACACAGAGCATGAAAGAACGCCCTTCTGCTGCAACCTTCCTGATTTTTTGAACGAGGTGAAACCGTCCTTTTTCGTCAAGGTCGTCCGGCATCAGTGAACTTGCCGAGTCAAAGACAACAACATCTGCGGCCGGGACAGCCGGACTGGCCAATACATCCTCAAGCGTTACGTCACTTCGTGATTCAGCGATGGTACCGAAGCGACTGATAACCATCAGTCGACCTTCGCGGATTGCATTGGTAATTCCATAACCAACACTTTCCATCTGCTCAATCCAGCCTCGTGTCGTTAATTCAGTTGTGATGACGAGCACTTTGATTCCATTCTGAATCATTCCATGAACAAGGCGCTGAGAGATGAGGGATTTTCCTGCACCTACTTTGCCTTGTAGAACATAGAGCGAGCGATTCGGCATTCGCAATCCCATCGAGTCGGCCAAAGAATCCGTTTCAACTTCAAACGGAAAACCGTCTTCAACGGGTTTGTGTGCAATCATGAATGGATTCTCATCAAATTTCACTCAATCTCACCTCCTTATTCATCGTCGCTGAATGCTGATATCCTTGTATTGATTCTGAAATACCTACAAAGAACAGGGATGCATCATCGCCATCGGTATAGGCCAGGGCACTGTCTGATGCAGTGATCTCAAGAAGATAGCCAGGTAACCAATCGGTCCCAGATGGGGAGATTGATGTGGTTATTGTAGAAGGTTCGACACCGTTGACGAGTAACTCAAAGGTTGTACTCATCTCATGAATTCCCGAATTGAGGACATAGACCGTCAATTCATCATCGCCGACAGCAGGGTCTTCAAAACCGACCATCATCGGGTCGCCAGCGAAATCAACCGAGACACCAAGTGCTCCTGAAGATTTACGTTCCTCGTTTTCTACAGCTCGTGCGACTTTAGCCCATTCACTGATCAGTATGGTACTCACACTGCCCGAAATCAACAATGCCGTAACCAGCATGATGAATGATGATGCGCCGCCGTCTGCCATGATATCAACTCACGAAAAATTATGACCTACTGTTGTCGAGCCAACCGTCATTGAAATGCGGTCTTGTCCAATCGTCCCTGTATCGACCCATTGGAGAAACAGTGTTTCTCCAGTGAACCAATTCGTAGAAGATATCCCCGAGGTGTAAACAGTATCAAAGGGAGCAGGGTTTGCTCCGTTTGTGAACAACCACATGTCATCAAAATCAATTGTTGATGAACCTGTATTGGTAAAGTTAGCGTATACTGCGTTGCCCAATGTTGGGACAACGCTTCCTGTACCTGAGTTTCCTGTACAGGCAGTTGTGCATGTGATCGAAAGGGTTGGAGCGGATACATAATCGCCGTGGCTGGTGATCACCACGTTGATTATTGCTCCAGATCCATCCACCGTATATTCACCAGCAAAACCACCGCCTCCAGTAGAGGAGGCCAATGTGCCATCAGTATATCCAGTTCCAGGGGTAGCAATGGTATAGTCTACGACTGCACCATCAAACAGTATCGCATCGTCAATGGTAAAGGTTGGAATGGGTTCATCTGCATCTTCCAATCGGTCAAGACCGGAGTCAATTTGAGATGAAATAGCTTGATATGCCATCGAAAAGACGACAAGCATCGAAATGCCTACAATCAAGCCTCCAATTCCAACCGAAGCGCCCATTCACTCTCCTCCACGTAACTGTTCCATTTGCCGCCATGATGAGACCAAGGCAGAAAAGGTCAACAACTCACGGTGAGGCAAGTGATCTTCCAATGCCGTTTCAGGGTCTCCCGGTTCAGCAAGTTGAACAATAGCCATGACACTGATGCCTTCTTCATTGGTCAACATTCCGGAGTCAATCGCTTTCTGAGTGAAACTCACAGCAGCCATTCCAGACATGTTGTCAAGCAACAATGCAGATACGGTCGGGGCTCCAATCTGATTTGCAGAACCCGTATGGGTCGATGCAGGAGCGTTCAAAAACGGATTTGCAGCGAGTGCTTGGGCTTCGTACAACTCAACCAATGGTGCTTCATCGTCTTCCATCATGCGGGATGTCCCGCCGACTTCAACAACTTCTCCAGAAGCGGTAATAATCCGGTCACCCGATGAAGTTTCATCGTCGCCTTCAACGCCCTCGTCTTCAGATGAAGATTCAACCTCACCAGTCGCTTGGGGCAAAGCACCGTCTTCTAAGCGTCCCTCAACCATCCGCAAGACATCCTCAACCATATCGAGACGACTGCTGATGAGTCGCTCGAGGCCAGATGTATCAACAGTGGCAGGTGGCATATTCACTGGTGCACTTTGCGGTGCGAGTGTTGCTGCCACGTTAGGCACACTTTGCTGACTGTTAATCCGAGCTCTTGTTGGTCCGGGGGAAATGGTCCATGCATCCTCCTCGCTCAGCATTCCCTGTTCAGGGAACGGAACCTGTTCAATGGCCACATTGGCTAATATCTTCAGGCGTTCTTCGCTAAGGTGTTGGTCTGGATTTCCACCGGAGTTTCCACTAAATGGCCATGCCATTCTTATTCCTCCATATTGGTTCGAGTAAACTCGAACCAAACATCAGATCAGTGGAGTACCTTGGTTCACAGTAGCAGGGATGTTCATTGTCTCAAATGTCGTACCACCACCGCCAACGTGCAAGTAAAGTTGCACATCGAGGTTGGCGTTAAGCGCAGCATTTGGAGCGCATGCCCCGCCAGGGATGGTAATCATCACTGGCATGTTTGGCTGAATGGTAGCGATAGCGGCATTGGCTTGGTCCATTTCGTCAACAACAACTGCTGCTGCACCTGCGCCACCGCCTTCAATTGGGGCGGCATTTGCTGGGCAGATTAGTTGGAAGAAAATTGTAGTGGCGGCAATAGCGTCACTACCTGGAGACAAACGAGCATAAACTTCGTAATCTGTCGCCGCAGTTGTTCCAGAGTAGATTTGACTGATCATGAGTTTTCCATTCATTGCATCAGCGGTATCTTCACCGGTTGACTGAGCATTTTGTTGTAGCTTTTCTGCAGTTTGAATAATGACTGCTGCTGCTACTGCGGCAACGAGGATGAGCGCGATAAACACGATCATTGCACCGATACCGATAGCGGCAAACTTGTCTTCTTCAAGATTGGTTTGAGTTTGAGTGTTGGACTTCATACGACCACATCTCCTGCGTTGACTGTTGCACCGTACTTGAGTACTTCATATGTGAATCCACCAGAGCCTGCTTGAATGACAAGGGTGTCAGAAGCAAGTGAGGCTGGTGCACAGTTACCGGTTGGGGCGATTTGTACGGTGTAGGTGTTACCTGGGTTGATGGTTGCGGCAAGACCAGCAGTTCCGAGTTGGGAAGCTGCTGTTGCAGTGACGGTAGCAGCCGGAGCGGCTGTTGATCCAAAGTTGCCAGTTTGTGTCAATCCATTACCACCACCAGTTCCTTCGCAAATGATGTTGTATTCAATAGCTGTAGCAGCTAATGGATCAGATCCAGGTGCAAGTTCAAAGGTCATGTACAGATTTGCACCAGCATTTACAATCACAATAGAGTTGATGAAGATTTTACCTGCCATCATGTCTGTTGTGTCCTCACCAGTGCTCTGTGCATTTTGTTGCAGCTTTTCAGCCGTCTGAATAATGACGGCTGCAGCAACTGCAGCTACAAGAATCAGAGCAATGAAGACAATCATTGCACCAATACCGATAGCCGCAAGTTCATCGCGGTTTTCGTTCGTTTTTTCGTTTTTCATTTTTTTCACCATTTTTGTGTTTTTTTCACCCGTCTCTACGAGTGGAATGTGATGGGTCAAGAAGAACCTCCTTGACCGAGGTTGATACGAAGTGGCATGCGGATGACAGCCACTTCGTCGGGAGCGAGATTTCGAATGAATGGGAGTTCCTCGGCAGTAAAGCCAGAAGGAAGCCATGGGGATAGAAGAATTTCAGACAACGGTTCCATGGAGCGGTTTTGCGCTCGCATTGTAACTGTGATCTCTCCAGAGCGCATTTCATAGGAAGTAGCAACGGAGAGTTTTCGTGTCAATGGTACATCGTCTGATGTCATGCGATAATCGGGTTTAATCTCAAACCTCAATGGAATATTACCACCAGGTGCGATAATCGGGAGGTCCACGTTTGGAGGGTAGGCAGTCCAACCTTCTGGAACCGGAGGTGACAATCGCAACATTGGCATTGGTATTGGACCATCATTGATGATTCGTATGAGCAAAACACCGGAGTCTCCACCAGCTGGCCAACGTGTGTCCACTCCCATCCAAAAGTGACGGAAAAGGAAGGGGTTAAGGGTTGAAGAATTGCCGCCGATGAGGTCTTCAAGGAGGTATTCAACTTCTTCAGTAGCGGCCCTTATGTCGCCTATCTCAGCAGCCGCCGTGGATTCACGAAGTTTGAACAAAATGTGTTCTGCCTCATCCAAACTGATACGCTTGTGGACCAATAAGCGGTGAAGCATTGCGATGCTACGGCGGAGGTGAAGCACATCCTCTTCCAAATTTTCAAGGATGGCCTCTGCATGCTTGATGTTCTTTTTAGCACGAGAAAGTTGGTGCATACCGAGGTAAACTTTAGCTTCCCCAAGATCCAATTCAGATTCGGTAAGGGAGGCGTTGTTTCGTCGTGCTGCTTTACGAGCAATGCGCTCAAGAGTTTGAGACGCTTCAAGAATCCCAGCTTCTCGAGATGCTAGGTCCTCTTCGGTGATTTGATCCATGATGTATTCTTCTTCAGACATCAGGCTCCACCTCCTTTTCTCCTGTTATTGAACTTACATCGATTGCCTTTGGAGGCTCGGGCTCTTCCTCAACAACATCAGAATTGCTGGAGGTTCCAAGCAAAGAACTCAGGTCCAATCCATCGTTAGCAAGGTCATTGAGCAAGCGGGCTGGATCGCCAAGGTCCCGTTCAATACGGATACTCTTGATTTCCGCATCGGTCAATCTTCCATACAAGTTGCCGTACAACTTGTCAGAGCGCTTCAAGAAATACCATACTCCAATCATGATAATCAAGAAATATGACGCCATGACAACAAGGTTTCGTGAATCTGTCGTCAATTGTGGAGGTAGGCCAAGGACGATTGCGAGCATACCAAGTACAGGTAAAGAGAGAATAATAGTGAGTTGGCGGCGACCGTCCGAAAGTGCTTCGAAATGGTCAGAATACACCGTTGAGATTCCCTTTCGGGCCCGCTGGTAATCTTCGTGAATCAGGCGGAATTCTTCACTGCTCTTCCACGTCATTCGCCAGACCCACAAAGCATTCAGGACAAGAACCACTGGGCCCCAAATCGCAACTCCGCCCACTTCAAACCCAAATCCGAGGTGGAAGGCGAAACCGAAACTTAGCACTCCGGCATAAACACCACCCAATTGCCACTTCTCCGACTGAGTTGCGAGTCGTGTAAATACGAAGGAAACAAGAGCTGCAACAATACATGCTACAAATACAATTGAAAGACCAGGTGATTGAGATTTAACATCGATAGGCTCGGTAAGCAAATCATCCTTGAGATCGTTCGCATCACCTGCGTGGACGATATCTAATTCAACAGAGCATGAGACGCCCTTACTGACTTCCCACCAGTTGATGGTTTCACCGATGACAGTCCATTCAACTACCTTGCTTTCTTGGGCTTTGAGTTCAAGGATACCAATTTGTCCGTTGGCCGGGGAGACGATGGTGATGTCATCTCCACAATCAAGCGTAGCGGTGATGCCGAGTGCCTTTGCCGTGCCTGTGTTCTTGATGGTTGCACTGTAAGCTGTTTCCACTCCTTCGTACAAATTACCACCAACTGGGCCATGCTCCATAACCTTTGGATTAGCGTATACTGCAAGTGAATAGGTCAAGGTTGCATCGTCAAAGAACGTGTATCCTGTGTTCTCATTTGGATGGTAAAGTCGCATCGTCAAATCCCAACCGTCTCCAGGGAGGACTTCTCCGGTGGGAGGGGTAACCTTGAGACGAATTGGAGAATCTGTAACATACGCACTTCGTGTCGGCAGGGTAATTCTAGATTCTGCGCCAAGAGAGCCTTGTGTGGGGCACTCTTGAGTCAAATCCAGAGGGTATTCCGTATCATCGACGACAATAGCGAAGGCCCAAGGTTGCAAGGTTGCATCTTCGTCAAGGGCCGTGAAATCCAACAAGCGAACTGCCTGACACAATTCAACTTCATAGGCCACTGGGGTACCCGGGCCATTTGGAATGTGAGAATACGTTATGTCATACATGATTGAGGTTCCTTTACCGTAGTCAACTTGAGTGTCTGACAACTCAAAGAAGCGTTCCATCTTGAGATTGGTGAAGAACTCTGCGCTGCCTTCAACCGATGTATCTGTGGGTGTTAGCTTCACTGCGAGATTCGCTGCAAGAGTGAGGTCTGGGTCTGGCTTTGTTGCTTCGATGGTGAAGGTTAGCGTCACCGGTTCGCCGCGTGGAAGGAAGAGGGAATCTGGAGAAGGATTGACGAGGACCCAGTCCGTCGTAGGGGTTGCAAGACCACCTTTCAATAATGTGTAAGTGAGATTAACGGTAACATCGCTGTTGCCTGTGTTGGTCAAATCGACATTCCATGTGCGGCCAAATGTAGCATGGTATTTCATCTCAGTAGGCCAATCTTCTGCTTCGACCATGAACAATGGAGAGATTATCAAATTAAAGGAGTGAGAGGCTAACTCTTCAAATGTGTCTGGCTTGAGAACCCGAATCGTAACCGGGTACAATGAGCCGTTTGTAAGACTGTCATCTCCACCCAAAGAAGGTACGGTAATGTCCATTGCCCCGTCATAGAGTTCGTCAATCTCAAGTTCGAGCGAGAAGTTTGCAGGAGTCAATGTCCAATCTCCGCCAACCTTCGTCTCTATGATTACATCCTCTGCAAGGTTGCCGTTATTGGTGATACTGTAGGCAACATTCTGAACCGTTCCAGGAATGACTCCCACGCTCTCAACGGTTGAAATAGCCATGCCGTGTTCTTCGCTCATGTTCCCCTCAATAACAGCGGATACATTGAGTCCCGACTGAAGATTGGAAACCCATACCGTTGCTTGATACTCTTCGTCGGCACGTGCATCAACTGATGGAGTTAGGCGGATTTTAATGGTATCAGCGTATCCTGCACCGATTAGTAGTGTGGGGGATGTCTCCATCGTGTAGGTGATTTCACCGGCTTGTGAATCGTCCAGCCAAACTGAGAATTCAGCAGGAGTGTTTCCTACATTGTTCACCGTAATTCGGGTTGATAGAGACTCTCCTAGGGATAGATTAACTTCTTGAGTCGCAGGACTTAGGGCTGCATTGACCTTTTCACCAACTTCAATCGGAAGATCAAACTCAGTGATGAATACGCCGGTATCAACTTGTTCAACCCTGATCTTGAGGTATTCAATACTCTGGGCAGGAGCCAATGGATCGGTAGTAACGACGACGATGTAATCGCTGATATGGAGATCACCGATGGTTGGGTAATCGGCCACATTTGCCGGAACGGTCAGAAGTGTCGTAGATACAAGTGAAGTGGTATTGGAGAAAGAAGCGACCCAGTTATCAGGTAGGGTATCTTCCATGACAAGGCGATATGATGTCATATTATTCCCTGAGTTACCAAGCGAGAGATTAAACTGAGTCATTTCTCCAACGACTGCATCCAATGGCTCGCCATCGTAGACATCAGCGCCAAGAACAGGAGGTACGTTCACTCGAAGTGTTTGAGTCACTGCTGTTGGAATCACGTTAGAGCCCATGTGGACACCGCCGAGCGTTGGAGTGGCTGTAATTGGGATTGTGAGTACCCCGGACACTGGATAATCATCTGCGGGCCCTTGAAGGGTGAATTTCGCCAACTCGGTATCTCCCAGTTCCATGGTGGGGAAGGACGTAGGATTAAGGCCAATTGCCCACCGTGATGCTTCATCAAATCCTCCTGAAGAGTCTGATGTAAACACGGGCGTTCCAAGCGAGAGTGTTGCGTCAACGGTTTCTGAAAGATCGCTGACGAGGTTGTGTCGGACTTCTACATCCAAATCTAGAATCTCCTCCAGGCCATTTCCAGCTCGTGCTGCAAAGACTTGCTCTACGGTCATTTCAATGGCCTCAACAGGAAGCCCTGGGTCAACGATGACGACAGGCAATATTTCCATAGGCGTTGAATCAAAACCAGGAAGGCCGCCTAGAACGGATTGGGCTTGGACCCAAACGCTCATTGCATCGCCAGCTCGGTTATTCTCGGAAGAGACCAAGGGGCTCTTGATGGTAGGAGGTGTGATCTCCAAAGAAACACTAACCGTTGCTCCGGGAGCCAACATTCCGGTCAATGAATTGGTGAATTGAAGGTCCCATCCAGTGGCGGTAGAAGTAAGTCCTGCGTTCAGCATAAATGTACTGGCTGCATTGCCGTCGTTGGTGACATCAACAAGGATCGTAGAGGGCACACCCGGCGTCAATTGTTGTGTTGTCGCAGGCATGTTAACGGTGACATCATAAGATTCGCCTGCAAGAATCGTCGTAGTTGCAGTGTAGACAAAACTGCTTCCAGACGAGGTTAACGTGACCGTGACGGTATCAGAGGCGGTACGTGCTGCATTGGCTGGAACATCAACTTGAACGAGGACTGAAGTGGTCACACCTGGAGAAATAGTGGCGGTGGTTGATACAGTGCCTGCAACATTAGCCCATCCGCTCACTGATGAGACGCCGACTGAAAAGTCATCACTTGAAAGGCCCGTATTTTTGATGAGGTAGGTGAGCGTGGTGCTCTGGCCCGGCTGAATACTTCGGTCTTGAGCGGGTGTTACTTCTGCGTTAAAATTGGAGAAGACCACGTTAAAATTCAAGAATTCAACATCGTCACTCCAGCCAGTTCCAGCGGCGGTCATCGTACCCACTACGCTCCATTCTCCTGTGAGGCTGGTTGCATCAAAATTCAACGAGACAATCGATGGAGTTGCACCACCGTTGTAGAGGCTCCCTGGACGAACAATTGGGACCGTGGCCGAAGTTTCGGTAAACGTCGTTGCTGGCGTGGCCACATTGGTGAACTCAAGTTTGTAGGAAGCGGAGAAGTTTTTCACGCCATCGTTACGGACATTGATTGAATAATCGTGCACAGATTTTGACCAAACGACTGAATTTTGAGTCATAGGGTCTGCCGGTTGTGGGATATCGATAATGCTTGGAACAGAGGCTGCTTGTGTTAGCGTCACATCAACAAGGAGTTGTTCTTCGTTGTTCGCAGTGTTAACATCAGTCGCCGAGGAAACCCTAGCCTTGAGTATCTGGTCTGGTCCGAGCGTTGCAGCCCATGAAAACACGACGACGTTGCTGCTTGCACCGCTGGCAATAATTCCGAGGTCGGTTGTATCGACGACCGAATCTCCTGATGTTGCCGTGCCTTGATGAAGCAATGAGAGCGAAGCTTGCCCTGCAGCTAGTCCGTTGTTTTTAACTTGGATTCTTACGATGTGAGTGGCTGCTTCAGCGACCACCGAGCCACCGTCTAAAATTGAGCCAGCATCGTCAAGGGTAAACGAGGTTACCACGAAATCTGGACTCGAACGGGCCCCATCATCTGCCATCGTCAATGGCGCCATGCTTGTGATGAGCAAGAGACTGACCAACAGGAAAGGCAAGGTACGTTCAGACACCACCGGCACCTCCACTGGGCTTCACAAATCGATCAATAGTGACGTTCTTACCTTGGCGTTTCCACTGAGATAGAAGTTGATTGAGGAGATGGTCGTGCTCTTCCTCAGAGATTCCGAGGCGGCGACGTTCCTCCCACAACAACAACTGTTCTGTACGAGTAAGCAAGGCGTCACGAAGATAGAGTTCCAATGTTCGCCTGTATGCGTCCCTATCTGAGATGGCGTAAACAATGCCTTCCCCCGGGACTTGATCGGCTCGAGTTTGGATAAGATTCCCTAACATGAGGGCCTCATCGTAAGAGAGGTGACGTTTGTCAAGGTCTGTTTGAATGGCGCTCGCAGATTCCTGAAGAGCGTATTTGCTCGTAGCACGCTGAATTTTCTTGAAATGGCGGCGAGCCTTACGAGACATGCGGGCGCCGACCATAGCCCATACGGTAACCTGCCGGTTATTGAAAGAATCGGTTCAAAACGTTGATTTTACCCATTTAAAGTAAATTATTATTCATAATGAATAAAAGGTGCGCTGCACCCTTTTTTACAAAATAACATTGGCCCACACAGACCAATGCAATGGGTTTAGGAGGATGGAGTAATGGGAGGGAACATGACCGACCCTATGACACTTAATCAAGGAGACAAAGCTCCCTTGTTCAATGTACCAGATAATGAAGGCAACATGCATGACTTGGCCGAATACATGGCCCAAGGCAAGCAAGTGATCCTGTACTTTTACCCAAAGGATTCCACTCCAGGCTGCACCACACAGGCTTGTGATTTCCGTGACAATATGGCGAGGTTTCAATCCGAAGGCTACATTGTATTGGGCGTTTCCAAAGACTCTCCAGCCTCACACGGTCGCTTCATCAACAAACAGGAACTTAACTTTCCATTGCTGGTAGACGAGGAATTGGATTTGCACAATGCATTTGGCACGTGGAGAATGAAAAAGAACTACGGTAAAGAATACATGGGTTGCGCTCGGTCCACCTTCGTCATCGATTCTGACGGGACTCTAGCATGGTGCAGGTACAACGTCAAAGCAAAGGGGCATGTTGGCATGCTCATGCGTGAACTCTCTCTCAGCGAGTGAGGTCGTTTGATGACCGAAGTTGAACTTCCACTTTCTGGCCAACGGGTGGCTCTTCCCAACGGAGCCGTAGCATGGTGGCCATGCCACCTTGGAAAGGGGAGTTCGGTCGGCATGAACACCTCAATCGGGGCCTTGGCGCACATTGGACAAAATGTCATTATTGGCATGGAATGCAAAATTCAAGGCGCAGCCTACATTGCCGATGGGTCGGTATTGGAAGACCGTGTATTTGTTGGCCCGAATGCGACATTGCTCAACGACCGCTTTCCTCCATCGGGAGATACGTCCAAATGGACACCAATTCATGTGGGTAAAGGTGCTGTTCTTGGAGGAAACACGACCGTTGTCGCCGGATGCAACATCGGAGAGGAAAGCGTCCTAGGAGCTGGTTCTGTGCTCACAAAGCATCTTCCACCGCGAGAAGTATGGGCAGGCAATCCTGCTCGTTTTCTCATGACCCGTAGTGAATACGAACATAAGAGGACGGTGAATTAGATGGATGAACAATCAATTGTAACTGAATTTCTTGAGCGTTGCAATACCTATGCAAAAGCATCAATCGAGCGGAAAAAGGAACGTGGTGAGCACGAAGACATACCCAAGTGGGAATCCTATGTTGAATTCAATCAGCACGCTATTGATGAAATCGCAGACGGCACTCTTGAACGTTGGTTTGCTCAACCATCCGAACACACACCACCGCTTCATCGGCTCGGTGTTGATGAAATGACTCATCTGGACCGAAGTATTTGGCTCAATAGCGTACTTTCTCCACGACCGGTCGTTATTGCCGGAACTCTTGACAAGGAGGGCAATCGGAATTTTGCTCCGCTCTCTTCGGTGATGGCAGTATCCACCGCACCACCTTATCTGACTGCATCGTTTTCAATTCACAAAGATGGTCGTCACCGCGATACGCTCACCAATATGCGCACAACTGGCCGTATTCTGCTCAACATGATGCCGGCCACACAACGTGGTGTGGAACTTGTTGATGAAACTGCAACACCCTTGCCCCAAGGCGAGGATGAAGGGTTGCTTTTGGAGAACTTCAAAACTCTTGAAGGTCAACCTCTAATCATTTCAGATTCTGTTGCAGCAATTGAAGCAGAATATGTGGAAGAGCATGAGCTCCCTGGCGCCGTAGCCCGTATTGCTGTATTACGCGTTAACGCTGTTTGGTTCTCATCAACAGCGATTCCAGTAGGTGGCCTTGCCGTTCTTTGCCAACATGGAAGAGACGATATGACACCTGCACCCAACGGTTGGAAAAAACGAGTCACCAAGCACTATGGATGAGAAGTTAATTCCTGCCAAACCTCAGCCAAACCGGTATCAAGAGAAGTGGAACATCGCCACCCGAGCAATCGCTCAGCAGAACTGCAATCCGGTACGCGACGCTTTGAATCTCCAAAATAGCCCTCTACACCAACGACCGGTGCGATTTGTGTTCCCGTGACCTTCACAATTCGCTTTGACAATTCCAAGATGCTCACCTCTTCTGAACTACCGATATTGAAAGAGCATCCCGAAAGTAGACGCTGCCCATCGACTGAATGGGACCGTTCGCCCGCTAAAACAAACCCTTCAATCACATCATTGATATGAGTAAAACTACGGGTCTGCGAGCCATTCCCATGAACGTTGATGGCCTCTTGTGAACGCACTGCATGAAACATCATGCCGATCACTTGCCCGTATGCATCGCCAAGTAATCTTGACCCATATGCATTGAATGGCCGCACGATTCGTGCGTCCAGGCCTGTTGCAAGAGCGTGCTGAACGGCAAGTTCACCAAGGTACTTGCTGCCTCCATAGGAATGACGTTGATGGTCATGTGATGAAGGAAAAACACTGCTTGAACGTTCCATTAAAGGCATGTTTGCAGCGTCTCCAAACGCCTCAGGAGAGGAGGCAAAAACGTATCTTGAACCCCATCGCTCAGCGGCTGCAAGCGTTTTGAGCGTGGTATTAACATTAACATCGATGACGGTTCTTGCTGCTTCGTGAAACCATCTGGTACCGTTGATTGCCGCAAGGTGATGAATGAGTTCGAATCCCCCAAATGCCTCTTCACACGCATCTAACACGTGATCTTGAGAAACATCCCCTTCTACAAATCTAAACATTGGATGCTGAATGATGGAAGCAAGATGATCTTTCACTCCACGAAACAGATTGTCCACTCCAACAACTTGATGGCCGTCCTCAATCAAGCGTTCGCAGAGGTATGAACCAATGAAGCCTGCAGCCCCAGTGACGAGCACCCGCATGGTCACTCATCCACCTTTGCTCGTTCAAGAACGGTGAGGGAAACTGTGGAACCACTTCTGCGCAGTTCAACGATGTCTCCATTGTTGATGGCCATGCATGGGTCTTGGTCAAAATCGTGACCATAGGGGAGGCCGAGCAGGGAACATGCAGGTAAAGTCAACGCACATACATCTCTATTGACGATGGCCTTTGGACCTTTACCGGTGTACAAGAGTCCCATGAGGACATAAGGTGCCACGGTTGAACCTGAACCCTTGGGGTAGATCAGCACCGTATCTTCAATGGCTTGACCGTCCAAAGGATGTCCAGGCTCCTCAATCACACCGGAATCACGATTGACATAGCCAAGATAGGTTATGGGGACATCACTCACCATTGCAGGACCCGTCACAACGTAATCGTCTTGAGAATTAAGGCCTCTACCAAGAAGAGAAACTTCACCGCCTTGGTGAGTTTTATTGGTTGCGTGTTGGGGTTGAGCCTTGGCATGCAATGTCGGGCGCTCTCCCTCGCTAAGAGAAGGGTCGAAGGCATGCAGGACGCAAGATTGAATGGGCATTACACTTGTTGGCAAGCGGTTGAGACCACTGGTAAGATAATGCTCAGCCTTGAGTGAATTCGTTAGAAGGTGATTGTACTTGGTCCGATTGTAAGGCGTTACCTCTGGACATGTGTCTTTGAGAATCAATGCACCTGCATCCTCAAGCAAGTCCAAGGAACCGTCCGCCCGAGCCAATTCATAGTTTTCACCAGAGGTAAATACCCACAAACGGTGGTCTGGAATGCGTTTCCCCATTTCCATATGGGAGCGAACCGCTGATGCTGTTGTCCTAATTTCTTCGAGGCTCGCTTGAGGACAACCAATGACAACCAGGTCGACCTGGCCAGTTGGGGCCAATTCTTGGTAACGTTTTGCGAGGTCTTCCTCTGTGAAGGTCAATACGCCTTTCCAACCAAGTTCTGGTGGACTCCATCCATCTTCCGTTCGTGAAAGCGGTGGGTCTTGTGAATGACCGTCTGCCCACAAAAGAGCGCATCCGTAATTTGCCGCTGCTGCGGTGAGGGCTTTTTTTGATGCAAAACTGATGTAAGAAGGCAGACCGGTAATCAAAGGCATGGGGCCAAATGGCATGTCCCATTCAGGACGAACCTGCTTTCCAATCCAATCTCCAAGGACCGACCAATCCGATAGTTCTGTCAATCCTGCTTTGACGTCAACTAGAATATTGGGGACACGATGTTGAGGAAGGTGAAGTCCCCATCGTGGTGCATAACCTGTCAAGGCCGTTGCTAAAGCCGAAAGACCGGACTCACGGTTTGTGATCAAAGACGTCCACGTGTTCGAGAAACACACCGCATTGGATTCAGCCCATGATGCAATGCCCGAGCCATCATCAATTCCTCTGTCATAGGGCGTGCATGAAAGCGTGGCTTGTATGCCAAGTTGTTCATATGCTTGTATAATTTCAAACTGTTGTTCAAGGAAATTCGGCCAAGTAATGTCCATCTCATCCATTTTTTCATGGTCGCATCCTGCAGAATTGAGTGTCGTTGGAATGGCTACTTTTCCATCGCTTGTTGCCGAGAGGTCGGCAAGAAACTGACGAAGACCATGCCCCCCAGTAATCACAGAGACACCCGATACATGAGCATGGACGGCTTCGACAAAACCATCCGATTGAGCGGTCTCAGCAAGGTCAAGAACCAAGCGAGCCGCTTTTTGCCTTGTAGGCCCTTCCAGACCTTCGAGTTGGCCAAGCAACCGTTCAGGGAGGTCCATATCAACGCCAGTATGTGCCGCTTCATCAATTCACCCCTTCATCTCAAACAGAACGGTATGATGAACGGGGACAAGATTGAATCTCATGAAAGCGTTGCCAACATGATGGCGCCTGTACAAGAACGAGAACGAAATGATTCTATTGAATATCAAGAAGACCAAGATGAACGAGAACAACAAGACGATGACCAGCCAAAACGTTCGTGGGCAATCATTCAAGCGCTTTTGCTCATTATCGCCTTGGGATTAGCTGGTTACAATCATTATTTGCTGGCGGATTGGGAACTTGACACCCAATCAGGCGAAATGGTATTGGAAAGCCTCGACATTGGACGGGGAGACGAATGCTACGAAGGAGGTGTCAAATTTCAAGCAGGACGAGATGCCAACGCTAACCTCCTTCTTGATGATGATGAAATCACTGCATCAACGGTTCTTTGCCACGGAAGTCAGGGGGCATCTGGCTCCTCGGGACTCGCAGGTTTGGATGGGGTTTCTCCCTCTCAGCCGCTCCTTCAGTCCACGCAACTGCTACCTGGAGATGCATGTCCTTCGGGAGGGGCAACCATTGCTACAGGCATGGACGATGACAAGAATGGCGTTCTTGACGAACAAGAGGTGGTCAGCCAACAAACCCTATGCAATGGGGTCAACGGGGCGCATGGAAGTAATGGGGGCGATGGACTCGCTGGCATTGATGGAAATCCAGGGGCGTCTGCACTCATCGAGCGTTATGATGCCCCATCGTACCTTTGCAACCATGGAGTTGTGTTGTATTTTGGCATCGATGACGGACAAGGACAAGGTGAACCGTTTGATGGTTTGTTGGACGATGACGAAGTGAGAACATCGCTCAAGTTTTGTTTTTCTCCAATGAATTCCGAACGAATCACAGACATCGTTCAAGGAATTACAAACTCTTTCACAACAACATGCGACCAAGGCGGTTTTCTTACCGAAAGTCACCGCCTGATATTTGCTGCGACTGACGGCATCAACGGATGCGAACTGTACATCAGCAATGGAACATCCGAACCGGCTCAATTGCTGCTCAATATCAATCCAAGTGGAGAAAGCAAACCAGGAAAAGAACTCGGTTTTACGGTCATTGAAGGAAGTGAACAAGAAGTGCTGATCTTTGATGCTGACGACGGCACCAATGGCAGACAGTTATGGGTTACAAACGGAACCGAACTGGGGACGTTCTCACTTGGAGAATCCCTTTTGGTTGCTCCGGTTCATTGGATGAGCGGGGTCGTACTCCGTTCGGTTCAAGGAGAGCTTCTCTGGACCAACGGCACAGAACTTGTACCTCTTGACCAGCACCCAATGTGGAATGCCTCAACATCGAGCGGAATCGCCACTTCATTATCGGGCCTTTCCTCACTTGGAAGTGAGATGCTTCATGCTGAAGAAGGAATGTTGTGGTTCAATGCTGAGGATTCAAGCACAGACAACGAGGCATATTGCTTGAGCGCAGATGGAATTCTTACGCATTGGGACCTGAATCCAACTTCAGGGACGACATTTGTTGATTGGGTGAGTCATGGAAACGACTTCTACAGCGTAGCCAACCGAGGAACTGTCAATCAATTGGCATATTTGGGGCCTAATGGAAGTTCACAATGGCTAACCAATCTCGCACCCGTTTCGGGAGATACGCACATGGGAGAAGTTCTTGGAGTACACATGGTGAATGATGCATTGGTCTACGATGCTCGTATTTCAGGAAGCGATTCAACCCTGTGGTCAACCAACATTACCTCAACCATTACAACTCAACTGTCAAACCAAATCTTTGCGCCAGGCAGTACCCTTGGAGGAGTTGTTTCCAATAACGGCTTGATGTTTGATTGTTTCACTGCTGCGCACGGCACTGAACTTTGCATCACAGATGGCAGTGCCAATGGTACATCTCTGCTCAACGACGCTGCTCCCGGCGTCACCTCATCAAATCTGGTTGCTGCAGTCAGTTTGGGCGACCATTGGTTGCTTCTTGCATCGGGCTATGACGGAACGACAACTCATGGCGTATCGTTATGGTCCACTGATGGAATTGAACTAAGCCTGCGCTACAACCCTTGGCCAGGAATAAGCAATTCATCCCAAGCGGGAAGTTATGGTGGCCTTCTTGTAACGTCAACTCAAGTATTCTTCATCGCTCATGATGGATCGACTGGGCACGAATGGCATCGTTGGAGCCATGGAGAGTTGTCCGATGATTGGGTTGTTCTCAAAGGGCAATAGATGTCGTTTTTTTTCCGATACAATAAGGGCATGAAACGCCGATGACATAATCCTTTGACGCCTGCTCAGACGGTGAAAGCGGTTCACGGCAAGCAAAACACAGGACTGCATCGGTCTCGTTGAGCTCTGGGTTGACTGCAACGCGTTGGTCAAATACGAAGCAATCTCCATTCCAATGAGCGCCTCCTACAGATTCAAAGTAACCCAAGATGCCTCCTTTGAGTTGTTTGACCTTTGTAAATCCTGCATTTAGCATAATGACGCTGGCTTTTTCACAACGGATTCCTCCTGTACAAAACATAACGATCTCTTCGTCTTTCATCGATTCAGGAAGTTGTTCAATCGCTTTGGGAAACTCCCGAAAGGTCTCTATGTCAAGGTCGATGGCGTCTTCAAAGGTTCCAACTCGCAACTCATAGCCGTTTCGTGTGTCAAGAACATGCACTGGGTGTCCTTCATCAAGCATCGCTTTGAAGGCTTCAGGTTCTATTTCATCACCCATCAACACAGCCGGTTTGACCTCATCCATTCCAACTGAAATAATCTCATTCTTTTTCCTGACATTCATCCGGTTAAACGGTTGATAGTCGGTGAAGGACAACTTGAGAGGTATGTCAATAAAACGCTCATCTTTTTCGAGTTTATTCACGAAGTGTTCAATGGAGGATTCAACACCTGCTAGGAAAAAATTGATTCCTTCGGGAGCCAAAAGAATCGTTCCTTTTAGGCCCAAATCCTCGCATATACTACTGAAATAATGCTGAAGTTCATCCCGGTCATGCAGGTCAACAAAGCGGTATCCTGCAATGTTGTGTATTGCTCCCGCCATGGTTGACCGTATCACCATGGCTTCTTGACTCCACCGACGTTACAATGAACTGCGCCAATCGTGTTTTGAAGCGAGAGGACGGCGCCATCCCTGTCCGAAAGCACGAGAGGATACACGAGGTGCTGGAGCCATTTGCCAGCGCTTGTGTTCGTTGCGCTCAAGTCGTGAGAGCACATCGATGACCATTGACTCCTCATAGCCCGACTCAATCATTTGATCTGCATTCATTCCATCTTCGATGTGAGCATGAAGAAGTTCATCCAAGAGTGCATAAGGGGGTAAGGTATCTTCGTCAATTTGGCCAGGAGCGAGTTCTGCAGAAGGTGGCTTGGTCATGGTCGATGTATTGACTGGAGGTTCTTGGCCCGCTTCAATTGCCCTCCTGTTGAACAGTTCTGCCATAGCGTATACTTCCATCTTGTAGACGTCTCCAAGAGGTGCATAACCTCCAGCCATATCGCCGTAGAGCGTACAATATCCTTGAGCGATCTCGGATTTGTTGCCCGTCGTGATGGCCATGCTCGACTGTGCATTTGCATAACCCATAACGAGAAGGGCTCGCAATCGGGCCTGCAAGTTTTCTCCAGCCACAGCATGCCCTTCATTCAGCACCTGGCCAAATTCAAGTTCTGTGGCTTGATGCATACTATCGATTGAATGGAGATGGTTGAGCATTCCAAGAGAACGGGCTGTGTACAACGCATCATCGATAGAATGTTGAGATGAATGGCGACTTGGCATGGCAAGTCCTGTAACGTTTTGTGGACCGATTGCCTCAACGGCAACACAGGCAGCAACTGCTGAGTCGATCCCGCCGGAGAGGCCCAAAACAATTGAGGTAATCGAAGACTTCCGGCAATAATCAGCAAGCCCAGTGACAACAGCATTCGTAATTTCCTCAATCCGATCCTCATTGGGAAGGTCCATGTCATCGGGATTGAGATGTTCAAGTTCGCTGTGCCCAATCGAGAGCACATCATCAATGTCGCTTGCTCGCCATTGACAATTTTCAGGATGCTCTAAATCAACCAGAAGCATACCTTCCTTCCAAGAAGGAGCAATCACTGCTCGACCGTCTGGCCATGCGACCATGCTTCTTCCATCAAACAACAAGTCATCGTTACCTCCAACTTGATTGGCCATGAGAAACGGATGATTGAGAACTGAAGCCGCATGGCGAGCGACTTCCAAACGCGTACTGAATTTCTCGCTGTGGTAAGGTGAGGCTGAAAGATTGACTGTGGCATTGATAGCCACGCCTTGGCGGCACCATTCAGCAATATGCTCAATCGGATCTTGCTCGTAAGCAGAGGGAGTCTTTCCTGCCGATTGCCAAGCATCCTCACAAACTGTGACGCCCAATGTCATGCCTCCAATTGAACGGGCAAGCCCCGAGCGGTTTTCAGCAGCAAAGTACCGAGCTTCGTCAAAAACATCGTAGGTCGGTAGAAGTTGTTTTTGTGCGACAATTCTTGAACTGGGGTCCGTTGTAATTGAAGCAACATCCGAACCGCAACGAACGACACCGTTGGTCGGTAGAGAACGTGGGTCTTGAGGAGGAATTGGAGTTCCTACCAACAACGGCATAGCGATAGGGATGTCAAGAGCAGTGTCCAAGGAACGCTGAATGAAATCTTTCTCAAGCAACAAGTCTCGTGGAGGATACCCGCAGATTGCTAGTTCTGTGGAAACTCCGATGGTAGCGCCTTCCTGTTCCGCTTGCAAAGCAAGTTTCACAAGCCGGTCTGCGTTCCCCTTCAAGTCACCAACGGTAGCATCCATTTGCAACAATGCGATGATGCTCATGTCTTCACCTCATGGCGGGTCTAAGGGTGCTTGACAATTTCGCCATCCGCGTCCTTGTACCACCATTCATTCGATGCTTTGTCATGGTACCACCAATAACCATCAGCACCTTTGACCCAATCCGTTTCTTCCTCACCGCTTTGTTGTGTGCTTGCGGCTGCTGCACCAGAATCCACATCATCGTCGTAATCATCATCTTCATCATAATAATCATCGTCGTCTTCAAGATCCGAAGAGTATTCATCCCAATCGTACGTTATTTTTGAACCTTGATTCGCCGTCATACGTTTCATCATCACCAGCAAAGTA
>PBTH01000054.1 GCA_002726495.1 Methanobacteriota archaeon
CATTTTCCTCCTGTCGTATGCCGTTTATGGTGCGACTGTATCACCATCAGCCTACATCTATACCACCGATCCGACAGTGACTACAACCAACAGTTTGGAACAATCCGACGATGTTGTCAGATTGTACGATGAAGACAGCAATATTACGGTATGGGCATGGCAGGTGTCCGCTGATGGACAAAACCTAACCTGGGTCAATGTTTCTGTCAGTGATATGTCCGACGGTTCTGTTCTCAAAGTGACCAATAACGGTAAACTCTACAGCCATCCTCAATTGGGCGCAATCTACACTTTGGAAAATCCACTTGAAGAAGAATTCTCATGTGCAGAATTATGTTTCCACAATCTAACTCATGAACGTATTTCAACAGATGGAGAGGACCTGGCCTTTTTTGGATTAACTTCGGTTGATCCAGCGCGTCGCTCCAACGGGTCTGTTTTTGCTCAAAGTTTAGCAGAAGCCAGAGTCAATGCTGCCAATGAAGTCAATTACACACATTCACCTTCTGCAATTAGAATCGAAGTCATTGAACAAGGAAATCGGACGACGCAGCCTTTTATTGAGATTGAGACCGTTAATGAAGAACTGGCGAACGTAGAAGTTTTTTCAGTGGATGCGGCCACTGAATTTGTTTGGGCACTTGCTGCCGTTGTGGGGTGCTTCTCAATTGTCCTCATTCCTTCATTCACCGTGTACTTCGCAGCCCAAGCTAAAGAACGCAGGGATGAGGCGAAATTAGCATTGGCTAAAGAGACGGTAGAACAAAGCCTCACCGAGGAATAACCCGGTTTTGTTTCAACGCCATTGCTCTCATATACATTGAGGTTATCTCATTGAGATGACCGGTATGTTGATGAGACGAGCTATCCTTTTGGCGGCGCTGTTCATAGTGTCCGTTTCAGGTCCTGTTCTTACGGAATTTGAACCTCAAAAAGTTGAGTCAAGTTCAGCGAAAGCAACAGGAGTGGATGTTACCGTATCAGGTGTTTCTGTTCAATACACAAGCAGTACAGATAAATCGAGTTACGAGATGTTCTCTTCAAACTATCCAATATCCAATTTTAACAGACCAGCGATCCTGTATGTCATCGACACCATGGTCAATGTTTCCACAACATTAACAGTTGAAGTTGAAAATCTGGGGACTGCCAATTCAGGCGTCATCGACGTTAATGTTGTCCTCAAGCACAATGAATATTCATTTTTTGAACTCAACAACACCACGGTGCAAATGTCAGCATTAAACGGAGGCCAAACGAATACTGTCAATGTTGTATTTGCACCAGGTTATAGCGGTAACCACACCCTTACAATAACAGCCACTTCAACAGTTTCAGATGACAACCCTTCGAACGATGCAGGGAGCAAAGGATTCACGGTCGGTTCGAATTATTTCAACTGCGATACACTGTCAACCTGGACAACCGGAAATGAGTGGGGTGCAAGCATTGAGACTGCTATTTCAAAAGGAATGAGTTGCCACATAGGGAGAGGATCAACTTCTACATACAGCAATGGACTAACAACATCCCTTATCTCACCACCAATGGACATGTCTGACGCAATATCCAGTCCACTTAGAACCAATGGATTTTCGTTTTTCTATACGGGTAGTACAGCCCAAAATGACGTATTGAAAATTTATGCAAAAACCAATCTTGGTGCATGGACTGAACTTTTATCCCTCTCAAATACAATCGATGGGGACTTTGGAGATGGTGTCAACTGGCAAACATTTAGCATATCTGACAAAGGTGCAGTCTCACCCTTGATTCCAATGACTTCAAACCTTTTACACTCAACAAGCCAGATAAAATTTGAATTCTCATCGGATGCATCGGGCAGCGATATTGGATATTGGTTGGACGATATTGTGTTTGTCTATGACCAAAAAGTAAGGATGAAAGAATACCAAGTTTCTGCACAAGGAGTAGCAACCAACGGAGCAACCCCCGGGGAATGGGGTAGCATCAACATGAAAATTGTCAATGATGGAAACATATCCGAGACATTTATTCCCTCACTACAAGGTCTTCCAAGCGATTGGAATGCATATTATTCTCGCTTATCTGGAACGAATTTCAACCCTGAGCAAGGTCTGACCGTCGCACCGGGTGCACCGGTTGAATTCCGCATCATGATCCAACCGGAAGAAAATGCCAGCATTGGCCTTCACCAAATGTCAGTATTGATTTCATCTCAACAATACGCATCAATTACAGCAACTCTGCCCGTTCAATTCCTTGTAAAGGCCGATAGAATTCCCGTTGTAACTCCACCGCCAATCCGACCTAGTTGCCCTCCTTCATACACTTGTACGTTCGAGGTTGGACTTGACAACATAGGCGACGCAACGGATGTTTTTGACATCAGTTATGATTCAGCAAGCCTCCCTACAGGTTGGGATGTAGGATTTACGTGGACCCAAGCCACCTCCATTCAGATTCGCCCAAATGAACCGACTTCTGCGTTGATGACCATGACGGTACCATCAGGTGTTGCACCCGATACAGTTGGTTCATTTGATTTCACAATGAGGGCTCAAAACGATTCATTGAGGACCGTTACAACAAGCATTGATATTTCCGCATCGATGGTAAGTGATGCTTCTGTTGACCTTGTATCCTCCCATAAAATGGACCGAATATACATCAATGCAGGTGAAGAAATTAAGTTAACATACGAGGTTTGGAACAACGCCAGTCGACAGGATATTTTTGACATCAGTGTACTTGTTGAAGACCAGGGTACATGGATTGTTGAACAACCGACGGGCCCACCTACAGTTCTCAATTCCGGCGGAAAAACGACATTTGATGTGTACATCACAGCTCCAAATAATGCACAAGCAGAAGACCGTGGACCAAGAATAACCCCCTTGCTGGAATCACAACGAAGTTTCATGACCATTCAAGGTGAAGAATTTGATTCTCTCAGAATTCGCACAACAGAAGATATCACGATTGAGACCGTCAACAGCCCGGCGAAATTAACACCTAGCATCCCCAATGTAGCCACGTTCCTTGTCACAAATAACGGCAACGGTGACACCAATGTCCTCCTCGAACCGATTGATTTCCCTCAGACATGGGATTGGTGGATGGTCATTGATGGTGAGAATCACACCGGCCCACTCAGCTTGACGGTTTCATACGACCTTGGCCACACCAAAGAAGTAGAACTCTGGCTGTTATTACCGATGGAAGAATCGGCTGGTGAACGCCACACCATCCAAATTCGAGTGGATCCATTAAGCGGGCAACAGGACATGAACACCAGTGATAACACAGCAGAATTTACCGCGATGACAGATGCGGTTCACAATCCGATTCTGTCGCTATTGTCAGGTTCAACCTCAACCATGGCTGGCGGTGTAATATCGGTACAAGCCCACATTGAAAACCAAGGCAATACATTCGATAATCGCCTATCGCTTCGAACAACTGTATATTCCACGCCATCCCTTGAAAACATCAAGAGTTTCTTGACTGTAGGTGGCGCCTCGAAGAACATCATTGACGAAGTACCACTCACATTATCTGCAGGGCAAGGTATGAATTTATCCGTGGATATCTTGGTGCCCGATGATGCATCTTTGAACACTCGTTTTGTGATTCAATATGAGATACTCGGTTCAGTAGATGAGAATGGATTCCCAACTACCTTAACCGTTGAACATCTCGTGATTTTAGACTACCAACGCCGTATTGATGCCTCGTTTGTAAGTGAATCAAACGAGAGTGTTGGTGATGGACTTCCAGCAAATATTTGGGCAAATCACACCTCTGTTTCAACTGTGAACGAATCCATGATTCTCACAGTCACTGCACCGGACGGCTGGCAAGTCACATGCGACAAAATCTTAGTTCCTGAAACAGGATTGGAATTCACCTCGTCACCAGGTCACGTCAATAAGCAAACTACTCAGTCACTTTGTGAAATATTGCGATTAAAGGGCGTTTCTAATGGAGATGTTGTCTTTACCATTCGCAGCGGTGACGGTTATCATGAAATGACTCAAACAGTTTCTGTCAGTTTTGATGTACCCGATGAAGATGCTGTATTTTCGAATGTGGAATTGATAGGTGGTGGACTGGGTGGTGTCGTGTTTATTTGTGTACTTTTGTTGTTCTTGAGACGAACACCGAACGACGATGAAAGTATATTGGAATTGGAAGATACGATCCAATCCTTGAACGGCCCCCCAACCAGCGGTCCACCTGTAAGCGGGCCACCAGCCAGTGGGGCAGTGGTGGAACAGCAAATGGCACCAGAACATCACGAATTAGAAACGACTCCAAAAGAGATCACACCTGTTCAATCCCAGCCTCCAACAATTCCCGAAACCGGCCTACCTCCCGGTTGGAGCGAAGAACAGTGGGCATACTACGGTCAACAATACCTTGATGGAACCCTCTAGGTACCGATGGGCAATGGCGACCTATCCACCTGCATGGTATGGATTATGGTTTTTTGTTGCTTTTTTTGGTGTGACGACCTGGTACCTTCGTAATTTTACAGAACGCATCCAAGCAACGAAAGCAGCAGCTTTGCTTGGCACTGCTTCGATGCTTGTCCTCGTAGCGTGGACATGGAGTGATTTTTGAGGCAGTAATATGGATGAAATTGCAGGATTAGCAGAGCATTCACTCGCACAGCAGTATCCGTGCAGAGTTCCTGTTTGGTGGGGTCGCCATGGAGAAATTGAGCGTGATTCTTCAGAAATTGGCGTGAGTGGAAGATTGGTGACTCTGCGTATTTCAAAGAATTTTAGACGGTTTGAGGGTCTAATGGCGAAGATACTTCGTGCTCCAAAAGAGCTCAGGAGGCCGCTTGACAGAATGAACAGTACACTTTGGGAATTGTGTGATGGCTCAAGAACCTTCACAAGAATATGTACCGAAATGAACCATTTGTTCAAAGAGGAAATTGCACCAGTTATTGCAAGAACTGCTGTTGCTCTATCGCTGTTTCAACAACATAACCTTCTCTTGATTTTGAACGAGCCTTTGGATGGTAGATGGAGCGTTGGCCCAGGAATTATACCGGAGAATCAAGAACTAGCGGACTTGGAAGAGGATTCAATCTATGACATTGAATTACTCAGTGGCGAACAAGTGTGACAACTTTGGCATCCCACCCAACAATTCCAACGGCCGGGCAATGATGACATGAACGCCATCGTCAAGGATGGGTCTTTGCAAAAATTTTGGATGATTTGACAGATAATCGATGATCATATCGTTTGAAGCATCTTGATCAATGGTTGTTTCCTTGCCCATACGAACGAAGTCGATTGCTTTGTGATTGGACCGGTTGATTAAATCAGCAATAACATCCATGTCAAGAGGATTCTTTTGATAATCCACAACAGTATGTTCAATGTTATTGTCCAAGAGAACATTCAATGCATTTCTTGATTTACTGCACCGGTTAAAGTGGTAGATGATCATGTTTTTGGACTCAATAGTAGGCTTATGATGTTGATTGTGGATCCCAAACCAAACGAATACCAATTCCATCACTGATTTTGGTTTCTTTTGATGATGAGCGCGCAGATGAGCGCGTTGAATCACTCTCAGTAAACCAAGAACCGCCCCTCGTAACGCGTCGTTCCGACGTTGGGGCTACAAGTGGTTGTTGAGTGCGGTGAGTATCATAATTAGCGACCCAATAATCAGAACACCACTCAGACACCAATCCATTCATGTCATAGATCCCCCACTTGTTTGGCTTTTTCAGACCAACTTCCTTTGTTGTACTCCCTGCATTTCCTGCATGCCATCCATAGTCATTGAGCTCAACATCACGTTCACCAAACCACCATCGACCGTTGGTCCCACAACGAGCGGCATATTCCCATTCGGCCTCACTTGGCAACCTCCAAAGCCCAATCATACCGAGGCGTTCGGTATCAGCATCCCTTTGGTTCAACATTCGTAAAAATTCTAATGCATCATGGTATGAAATAGATTCCACGGGTCGCAATCCCGCACTCCAACCTTCTTGGAATTTAGAAGGATTGGAACCCATTAAATCAAGCCATTGTGCTTGCGTAATCACCCTTTCACCGAGGAAATATGGTTGGGTAATTGCGACCCTATGTGCAGGCGATTCTTGACGCGCACCGACTCCTGTGCTGTCACCCATAGTGAATTCACCAGGCTCTATCAAGCGATAGACACCGCCCCATGCATCCGTAAACGCTGGTCGTTCGCTCTCCATGTTAACCGACTCAAGATTGAAATTTCTTTGTCGTGGAAAGAACCGACTCAACAAGGCCCTCCAAACGGCTTTGGAGAGCGTCGTCGTTCAATGTACCATCTTCCCCAAAGGCATCCTTCACATGACCGATGGCGAGTTGCTCCGGTACAGGCCATGCATGCAACCAGCGCAATGAGATTCTCATGTGATTCAATGTATTGGCATTGGTAACGCCTCCAAGATTTGACATCAATCCAAATACTTTCCCACCAACGTGCTTATCGTACATCCAATCGAATGTATTTTTCATAACTCCAGACATCGTGCCATGATATTCAGGAGATGCGACGAGAAATGCATCGCATTCCAACAAGAGCGATTGAAATTCTTGAACTGTAGGATGGTTCCAACATCCATCTTCACCAACAAGGGGAAGTGGTTTGTCGTTCAAGTCCCAAAAAATGACTTCTGCACCTTTGGATTCAGCGACTTTCAAAGCTTCATTCACGAGCATACCCGATTTTGAAGTACTTCGGTATTCGCCTGCGAGGCCCAAAACTTTGATTCCACTGTATGACATAACCTTCGCAGAGTGACTGAGTCTTTGAATGTAAGGATAGATTTGCTGCCCATCAAGAAGCAAGCCTTATGCGGAGTATAGTGTTCGTAGAAAACCGGTGAAACCATGGTTGACGAGAACGCATCGGATAAAACCAATGGTTCAAGCGAAGAAGATGACCTTGACGATGCAGTTTTGACGTCGGTCAATGAAGCCATAATGTCGGTTGAAAATGAACCGTCGCCACAGCCCACAGAGCAACAACAACCCGTGAAAAAACCGAGCAACATCATACCTGAAATTGAGGATGTGGAAGACCCGGAAGAAATGGTTCAGATCCTCCTCACCGTTGGAGAAGAACGTTCACGAAAGGACGATACCAAAGGCGCCCTTACGGCATTTAACAAGGCCATAGCACTGGACCCTTCTTGTGATATGGCATGGTTCAATCGCGGTGTTTTGCTCGAAGCCCAACAAGATGCTCGGGGTGCAAGACAGTCGTTCCAAATTTGCCTGGACCTCAATGAGGATCATGCACCTGCAACCGCAAACATGGCCATTCTCTTGGAACGTATAGGCGACCTTGAAGGGGCTTATTCAACCGCACAAAAAGCACTTGATTTCTTTCCAGGACATCCAGCCTTGGTAGAACTCAGTCAACGCTGTAAAAACAGCGGACTTTCCGTCCCAATGGAAGTCATGGAACCCTCCGTTCAGGTTAAACAGGATTTTGATATGAAGGCAGTCGAAGAGGTAGCTGAACGAGCTGGAATCCAAAACCCTGAGGAACTTTTGCAAGAAGCAGTTCACCACGACCATGACGATGATGACGAATTGACGATAGAGGAACTGGAAAGTGCCGCTGATGTAATTGTAGCACAACAAGAGATCATCAAGGAAGTTGTTGAAATCAAAGCAGAAGTTGAACCACCAGTAGTTCCAGAACCTGTTATTGAGGAACCTGCACTTGACATTGAATCATTGGTAGAAGAAGCAACAAACCTGCTCAAAAACGGTGAAGCAAAAACCGCCCTCGCTCTGTTGAAACCTCACTTGAAAACAATCGGTGCTAAACATCCCGGAGCATGGCGAATCGCAGGCGGCGCAATGGCTAGAATGGACCTTGACAATCATGCAATAGCAGCCATGACGCACTCTCAAAACCTTGAACCCGATCATGCCCCCGGATGGTTCAATTTGGGCTCGGTTCAACAGCGTTCCAATCTTCTTAAGGAAGCGATGGTTTCCTATCAAGAAGCACTAACGGCAGACCCAAGCTACCTCAAAGCAGCAGAGAAATTGAACGCATTAGCAAAGGAAGAGGGATTCATTGACCACTTCCTCCAAAGTTCTCGTACAATCTTGTCATTAGAGCCAGACCACGATATCAAGCAATCCTTCGTTGACATGCTTCTTGAACTGGCTGTTGGCGAGAATGAAGTTTTGGACCAAGTTACTGGCTTACCTCCAACACTACCAGCAGGTCCAGAAATGGCCAAAGAGGCCTTGAACTATATGTCCGATGAGCCAAGCCCTCAACGAGCACTTGCACTTTCTCTCAGCCTTCAACATGGAGACTCTGTCCTCGTGTGGAAGGCACTCATCCAAACCGACAATCAAAACGCATCAAACTGGCGGGGACTGGCTCGTGCACTTGAGCAGGCAGGAGATTTGGATACCGCACAGAAATGCCACTCTAAGGCTAACATGCTCGACGGAACTATGGAGCCTGCTGAGGAAAAAACTGTTCCAACTATCGCTCCAGTAGCACCAAAACCAATTGAAATATCTCAGCCACAGGAGCCTGCTGAAACTGTCCAAGCCGTTCCTGCATTGGATTATCAAACACCACTTGAACCAATTGCAGAATCGGGACAAACTCACGAACCTGTTGAAATGAACCAGCATGCTAGCGCTGCTAACGATCTCCTGCTAACACCGCGGGAATCGCAACCCTTGGAACCAGTGCAAGAGCAAAACGTCCAAGTTGATCTTGCAAAAGCCGCCTTGGATGCCACGCACGCAGCATCTCAGAACACATTACAAAGTACGAGTTCAAATGCAATTGCAAATCAAGATGTTGCCTGGTTTAATCAGGGAGTTCAACTCATCGATGATGGAAAATATCGAGAAGCCTTGTCAAGTTTTGACAAGGCATTACCGAGTTTTGCAGGTGATGACTCAATGATCATTCGCATCCTTAACAACCGAGGGAATGCCTACTATTTCCTTGAAGAGTATCCTAAATGCGTCGAATCATACCATCAGGCAATGTTGATTCGTCCAACTGAAGTCCGGGGAGAGACCTTGTACAACATGGGAACCGCTTATGCGGAAATGGAGCGCTATAATGATGCAATAAAATGCTTCCAACAAGCAATTCCACGCGGCCTTGATACGGCTGCTACCAAACGTGCAAAAGACCAAATTCGAAGGTGCAATATTTTGCAAAAAGCTGTTGATAAGAAGAAAAAGAAGCGTTGAATACGCTCAAAATCACAGCCTTACCATGGTCAACTTCAAAAACGAGCACCCCGTCCTGTAAACATGGACTGTGGAACTTGCGACTCTGCCTCACCGGTCATCATGGTACAACCTGATGCTGTAGAAGTCAACTTGACAATGACAAACAAAGCGAAGGAAATGCTGGAAGATGCATTTGGAGATGACCGCAGTCATGCACTTCTTGTTGGTGTACTCAGCGGAGGGTGTTCCGGTTACATGTACGACCTACAAATAGTTGAATCAACAGATCTGCCATGCCAAGAACTCAACATCGGTGGTTTTCGTGTCCTCGTACCATCAGCCTCAAGCCATTTACTCGATGGAATTGAAATTGATTATGTGGACCGATTAATGGGTGGCGGTTTCAAAATCAACAATCCAAATGCAGCATCCTCTTGTGGATGTGGAGAATCATTCTCTTGAGGATGAATCATGGGTCTTTTTCAATGCAATGCCTCCATATTGCTCATCAGTGGCAATGACCTTATGACATTTTTAGATGGCCTCTCTACGAACCAAATTTCTGGACCTTGTACGGCACCTTTTACCAAAGAAAATGCGAAAATCATAGATGTATGCGATGTAATTCCCGTAGGCGATAATATCGCACTGGTAGGATCTGCTGAATACAAGGACGATTTGGTCAACCACCTTAGCAAAAGAATCCTCGGAAGAGGGATAAGCATCACAGACATTTCCCATCTCAACGATGTGTTCATCGGAATCTCGCCAAATACAGTTCCAGATGGAGCAACCGTTCACGATAGCACATTTGGTTGGATGATGATCTGTCCCAAATCCATATCCTATCGTCCAACATGGACGGAAGAGGAATGGTCCGAACACAGAGTCATGAATAGCATTCCATTTCACGGCCATGAAATTACACAAGACAGACATCCCTACTCATGCGGACTTGAAACCCTGGTACACCCCCAGAAAGGGTGTTACATTGGACAAGAAATTCTAACCCGAATGAGAACAAGAGGAAAAACTGGAAAAACTATGCACAGGGAACTCAACCCAGTAGAAAATGCAACCACTGTGGGCCACACACACAGTCTATCCATCAAGCGCAGTTAGTAGCCAAGAATATCCTTAAGTTGACCCTTGTAGAAATTTCCTGAACCCTGAAGAGAGGTCATCTCTTCCTCTGTCAATTCAAGTTCAAATATACGCTCAACTCCTGCGGAGCCAATGATGCATGGAACTCCAATGTAGACATTGTCCAAGCCGTATTCACCGGTCATCAAACATGATGCGGGAATCAATCGCTTTCTGTCATTAAGAACAGATTCAGCCATAATCGCAGCTGCAGAACCTGGAGCATAAAATGCTGAACCACGTTCCAAAAGTTTGACAATTTCTCCTCCACCACCGGCAGTTCTCTTGCTGATTGCATCAATGCGATCTTGACTCATCAATTGGGTAATGGGTATTCCACCAACCGTTGTGTAGCGTGGTAGAGGCACCATCGTATCTCCATGCCCTCCGAGTACCATTGGAGAGACATCCTCCTCTGCACATCCGAGTTCTAACGCAATGAAATGTGCCATTCGTGCGCTGTCAAGAACACCAGCTTGGCCAATAACCCTCTCCGGAGGGAATCCAGTTACTTTTTGCATATGATATGTCATCAGATCAAGTGGATTGGTAACAACGATAACGACGCTATCTGGAGCATGATTTTTGATACCCTCGCCAACTTGTGAGACAATGTCAGCGTTTTTGCCGATTAAATCCTCTCGAGTCATACCAGGCTGTCGTGGAAATCCTGATGTAACAACAACAACATCTGCTCCTGCAATATCGTTGTAATCAGCAGTTCCTGTAATGCTTCCATCGTAATTCAATACGTTCGCATTTTGAGACATATCAAGTGCTTTTCCTTTGGCGAATCCCTCATAAATATCCAACAGAATGATGTCACCAACCTTCATTTGTGCCAATACAAAGGCACATGTTGCACCAACGTTTCCTGCTCCAATAACTGCAATTTTTCTACGACCTGCTACCATGGTATCACCGCTCAATTTACACCAACTGTTTTCAGTCCATAAGCACAATGGTGGCAACAATTGGATGAACTTGATTGAAATGAGGGACTGCTCTACAATGAATTGGATTTCACATTGTGGCGTTCATAGGTTGGGAGCGACTTATCTAAAAACCCCCTTTCAGTGGGAAACATATCACTCACCTCATTGGTGAGCGGCACAGGTGTGAGATTGGTATGAAACTAGGCGTCCCTAAGGAACCCGAAGGCGAAACTCGAGTGGGTATTGTTCCCTCAAGCATGAAGAAACTCACAAAGGCCGGATTTGAAGTATTTGTTGAAAAGGGAGCGGGATTGTCTGCGAATTATCTTGATACAGATTATGAATCTGCTGGAGCGAACATCGTCAGCCGAAGCGAGGTTCTTGCCTGTGAAAATCTTGTTTGTATCCAATTCCCAGGTATTGAAGGAGTGGCTGAAGGAACAAATTTGGCATGTGTTTCCGACCCGTTTCGAAACCCTGAACATGTGAAATCCTGTATGGATTCTAAAATCACTCTACTCTCAATGGATATGATACCAAGGAGACTCTCCCGTGCTCAATCAATGGATGTTAATTCCAGCCAAGACAATCTCGCAGGGTACAAAGCGGTATTGCTTGGAGCAGCCCATGTCCCTCGAGGCATTCCTATGATGACAACATCCGCAGGAACAATTCGTCCTGCCAAGGTCGTCATTATGGGCAGTGGAGTGGCAGGCTTACAAGCCATCGCGACTGCGAAAAGATTGGGTGCGATTGTATATGCATCCGATGTGCGTAAATCCGCTGCAGAACAGATTGAATCTGTCGGTGGCCGATTTATTGAAGTTGATGGAATGGATGATTTTGAAGATGAATCAGGATATGCAAAGCCACTCACACCAGAATTTATCCAAAAAGTCAACGATACAGTTTGCGGCGTTGCTGCTGATGCTGACATCATCGTAACTACCGCTCGTATATTCGGACGGCCTGCTCCAATTACCGTACCTTCATCAGCCGTTGCCAATTTCAAATCGGGTGCAGTGGTTGTTGACATGAACGCAGATGTTGGTGGAAATTGTGAAAGCACCGTTCAAGGGGAAGTCACAACAACCGATAACGGAGTCATCATTGTTGGAACATCCAATCTCCCAGGTACATTAGCGAACACGGCCAGTATGCTCTATTCAAACAATCTAACGACCTTTTACACATCCTTGGTCAAGGAAGGAAATGTCGAAATTTCAGAAGACGATGATATCCTCGTCGGCGCCCCAGAAGGCTCAGATTTCTACGTTGGTGGAATGGGTGGCGTACTGATCTGTAAAGACGGAGTGATTCACCCTAAGCAAACACGCTTAGCGGGGGTGGTTGAATGATTACAGAAGCTTCATTGATCGGAAACTTAACACTCTTCTTGCTCGCAATTTTCCTTGGATTTGAATTGATTACGAAAGTACCCGCTACACTTCACACCCCTTTGATGAGCGGTGCTAATGCTATTTCAGGAATCAGTGTCGTTGGTGCATTATTTGCAGCCAATGTTGCCTATGCAGGAGGGGAAACGCTCGTTTCAGGCCTGCTTGCATTTGTGGCCATTGTTTTGGCAATGATCAATGTCGTTGGTGGATTTGCAGTGACAAATCGGATGCTCAATATGATCGCCGGAAAGAAAAGGAGGGCTTGATATGGAAGAATGGATCCCAATTGGCTATCTTCTTTCAGCTGCGCTCTTCATCTTTGGGTTGAAGAAACTCGGTCATCCACGTACAGCACCTCTTGGAAATCAATACGGTGCAATGGGTATGTTGGTTGCCGTCATAACCACCGTCATCAACATACAGATGACAACTGAAGGTGGGGCAAATTGGACGCTCATCATCGCTGGGCTCGTTATAGGTTCAGTGATTGGAATCATCATGGCCGTTCGTGTCGAGATGACTGGAATGCCCGAACTCGTAGCTTTGTTCAACGGATTTGGCGGAGCTGCATCTGCATTGGTGGCCTTGTCGGAATCATGGAAGTACATTGAGAATTCAGACTTGATACTACCAACGGGTCTTGAGATTCAAGTCATCATGGTCGCTGCTGGCCTTTCAGCCCTCGTTGGTTGGATGACTCTTACCGGTTCAATTTTGGCAATGTTCAAACTCAAAGGTGGGATTTACATTCCATTCTCAAAGAAAGATGATCGTGGACGAAGGAAGTGGCTGAATACGCCCACATGGGGTCCAACTTGGTTGAACCCGGTCAAAGTGCTGTTGGTTTTGACCGTGGTTGTACTCATCTACCTCAGTATTGATGACCCAAGAAATACGGATTACCTATGGGCAATAATTGGAATCTCTTGTTTGCTTGGAATCGTGTTGGTCCTTCCAATCGGCGGAGCGGACATGCCGGTCGTCGTATCCCTGCTCAACTCCCTTTCAGGAATTGCTGCAGCATTTACTGGATTTATTATCGGAAACTCTGTCCTTATCGTAGCAGGCTCACTTGTTGGCGCATCCGGATTGATCCTGACATTCATCATGTGCAAGGCCATGAACCGAACTCTACCTGATGTACTGTTCAAGTCCTTCGGTGGAACTGGTGAGAAGGCTGAATTGACTCGAACAAAGGTGGGTTCAGATGCTGATGAGGTCGCCATGATGATCGATGGGGCGCAAAAAGTCATCATCGTTCCCGGATACGGTATGGCTGTATCACAATGTCAGCACCAAGTGAAGGAATTCGCTGACCTTATTGCTGAGAAATTCGATACTGAAGTCAAGTATGCCATTCACCCCGTTGCTGGCCGCATGCCTGGTCACATGAATGTCCTCCTTGCCGAAGCAAACGTTCCCTATGAACAACTCATTGAGATGGATGAAATCAACCCAGAATTCCCAGATTGTGATGTTGCTGTCGTGATCGGTGCAAATGACACGACCAATCCTGCTGCTCGCAGCGGAGAAGGGCCACTTGCTGGAATGCCAATCATCGATGCCGACGCTGCTCGAACGGTCGTCATCATCAAGCGTTCCCTATCCGTCGGATATGCAGGCGTTGACAACGACATTTTTTACATGGACAAAACCATGATGTTGTTTGGTGATGGGAAGGCAATGATGACCGGCTTAAACAACGCAATCAAGGAAATTTGAATCCGCCTATAACTCACGGCAAGGAAGCAACATTCAAAGAGCGGGGCCAAGTGGAAAAAACAGGTGAGGCAATGCAACGGCCAGTGCGCAACTTCTCCATCATGGTAATTTTGGCACTCATGCTTGCTGCACCAGCCCTTGGAAGTCCGAACGGACCGCCTTGGGAAAACGGTGGAGGCATCATTGTTGAAACAGGATGTACATGCCACGGTGGCGGTGCACCTTCCACGGAAGTTGTCGTGTCTATTTCAGGCGTACCTCGTGCCTACAATATCAGCCAAACTTATGAATTTACGATCAACCTTCAACATGCATCAAACGACATCGGTGGTTTTGTTCTCTACGATTACAATGCGGGAAATCTGACTGCTGGAGAAGGTAGCCAACAAGACGCTAATGAACCGGGCGCATTATCTCAGTCAGAACCAGGTAACGACTGGGTGGTTACATGGACGGCTCCAAGTGAAGACATCGGCCCGGTTAACTTCCAGCTCGTAGGTAACGCAGTCAACGGAAATGATAACTTTGATGAAGGCGATAAATGGAACATTCTTTCCTTCATAATTAGCGAACCGGGAGCTGCTGAAGTGGTAACTGATGAAGATGTGTCTCTACGAACAATAAGCGTTGGTGACTACGATTCACTCTTTGTTGCTGAAGAAGACCCTGAAGCAATTGAGGCAGAACGTCAAGAAGGAATTGCACATGATTTCTTCACAAATGGAAACCTGTATTATTGGACCACTCTCTCTCTAATTATTATCGCAGCAGTTGTTCAAGGAGAATTCTATGAGCGTAAATTCTCTGGAGGCCCTCCACATCTCGATCGGAGTCTAGCCATACCCCAAGGTGTTCGCCGTGGTGCACTGGCTGCTGGCCTTGGCCTGCTCTTTGCATATTTGGTTGACAACTCACAGCCATGGGGATATTCCCTTGTGGCAGGTATGCTAACACTTTGGGCTGTGTTTGGAGTTTATCGAACCATTGTACAGGCTCGAGCGCCAAAGCAATACACAGACCTCGTATGAGGTGAGTTTATGTCCATTCTTCTTGAATCGGACAGCAATACTTCAGTACAATCTCATTTTGACGAGTTAACATTCCGAACAACAATTCTCTTCTTGAGTGTGAGTCTTCTCTCGTTAGGATGGCTCATGATTATTGATGATGTTCTTCTCTTTCTTCTTGACCATCTTCAACCATGTAAAAGTGAGTGTCTCAATGTTTTCGACCCTGCACAATGGAGTGTTGTTCGCTGGTTATCTGCTATCATCCTTGGAATCATGAGTGCATTACCTCTCATGGTTTTCCATATTCTTCAATTTTCCAAACCAGGACTCTTACCTAAGGAGTTCAAGGCCCTCAAACGTTGGACACTGAGTGGTGCGTTTGGCATTGTCCTTTCATCCGCAGTACTGATTTGGTGGGTCTTCCCCAAACTGTATGAATGGGGATATGAGCACCATACATCTGTTAACCTCATTGCACAATATGATGCTTCAGAACTTCTCCTCTATGTATTCTTGAGTGTATGGGTGATGATGATATTCTCCTTTACTTGGCTGTCCTTGGCATTTCTCGGCAAAGGAAGAATGCTCAACACACAAACTGCGGAATTCTGGAGATGGCGTATCTATGGTTTTGGTACGCTTTTACTTCTCTTATCAATGCCCGAACAGAGTTCAGGCCTAGGACTTAGCCTGCTTATTCTCTATTGGACATCCTCAGAATTTGTTGGGTCATCGTGGTTAAAACAAGCTCCGAATGAATTCGGTAATGCAGCAACACGACTTGACCATGAAGGTCGCAAACGCCGGTTGATGATTGCTGATTGTTCATGTCTTGGTGCCAATGCACATTATGGATCTGAAATCATTGAAGGTTACAGCATGATGCGCTTCTCAGGGATATGTACGAAGAAGAACGACCGCAACCGACTCATGGAACATGTCCTCAGTAACAGAATTACAGATGTCATCATCACCGGATGCGATAGCCGACCGTGTCCTGACCGCCTCCGCGAAAACTTTTCTCGACTCGGCACAAATTTGAGGGGATTGGACCTCATGAGATTGCAGAATATCAGACCGGGTTTGCCTCAACGGCCACAATTGGATTTGGAATGTGCCCTTGCAACTCTAGACGACCCGTTTCCATTGCATAGCACTCCACAACGATTGAGTGAGTTCATGAATGAACATTCGGTTCTACCTTCAGAGATTTTGCTCACAAATCTAAATCCGAACGGATGGTCTAACTATGCCAACAACAATTCACTTGTTGTCGCTATTGAATCCGAATCGGAACTTTGGAATCCAATGATGGCCATCCTTTCTCAAGAATGATAATCGTTCAAACTACCATCAAGAACGAAGAACGTTGAAACATAAGTTGTGCATCGCTGAACCATGCAGCGGATGCTTACACTTGTCGCTGCGCTTGCCTTTCTGTCAATCGGAGCATGGAGCTTCGTCAATCAAGATGTAGTTGACAATTGGATTGTCGAACGGAGTTTATCATCTGAACATGAAGATGCGCCATTATTGGGTTTGCAGGAAAATGAAACATGGCTTGTATTGGTAGTAGATTTTGATTCAAACGAAGCCGCTAACGGTTGGGGTCCTAATGAAGCACAAAACCTACTCGGCCAAAGCGCATCGAATTATTTCCATCAAGTGTCAGGCAATACGACAAATGTTGAACTTGTGATTCATCCAGAAGTAATCCGTGCAAACAATGAACTTGCATATTACGGAAGTGATTCTTCCGATAGAGATGTCGATGAACAAGGAAATTTTATGCCTACTGAACTTGCAATGGAAGCGGTACAATCTGTTGCTAAAACGATTGATTGGGGGCCATTTGATTTGGATGATGACGGCACTGTAGACCGCCTTCTTATCTTGCATTCTACAAAGGGGCAAGAAGAAAATCCTTCTGTGAAAAATAGGATTTGGAGTCACTTCACACACTTTGACTCCCCCATCGATGTCGATGGAGAGCACACCGTTGGACACTATACAATGGCCAGTTTACAAACTGGAACCAGTGGTATCGGAACAATCCTTCATGAAATGATGCACCAAATGGGGGCGGTGGACCTCTACCCAGTCCATGATAACGCCCAATCCCAGGCTTGGAATGGTGTTGGTGATTGGGATATCATGGCCAGTGGTAACTGGAACGGTGGTGGGCAATGGCCGGCACTACCAACTGGTCCTAGCATGGAATTGATTGATGCTGGACGCTCAATCCAATTGGATTTGACTTGGCCTGAACAAACATCCTCGCCTTGTATCGGACCAACGGTTGACCTGTTGGGGACGAGTGAGTCTGGCGATGTTTTGAAGATTCAAATCGGGGCCGAAGAGTATGTATTCATTGAGAAGCGGTCAAACTCAGGCTATGACAACCGCCTGCCTGGTCACGGGATATTGGTCACTTATCTTGACATCAATGCAGGTGATATTGATCAAAATGAAGTCAATACGAATCCTGATTTCCCGTATCTTATGGTCATCGAAGCAGACGGTGGCCAGGAACTTGTGGGTGGTAGTAACAGTGGTGAAGATTCTGATGTCTTCACAAATGGAACACAATTTGGAGCTCAAGGTATAACCATAAAGAATCATGATGGAGTCTATGTTGATTGGACGGCTACAGTCAGTGGCGATAATGATTCAATCGTTTCATTCTCATCGGTTCATTGTTCACCGTCATTTGATGTTAATTTACCAGATTATAGCGCCACCATTTTACCAGGAGAGCATGTACCCATTCAATTGAATCATGACCTAGCGTGCAACAGTAGCCTCATAGCGTCCGATGGCCGAATTGTCAATCTTGTTTTCAATGAAAATGCAACACAAATTCATTCCCTTGAATTTGAGGGGCCTGGAATGACCAATTCTTTGACGATCATCGAAGGAAGTATTGAATGTGCAAATGATGCGAAATATGTGATAGAATACCCAGTCCTCACCCTTAATCGGATACCTTTGGAATCACAATTCACGGCAGACATTTCATCATCAGAAAACGCTAAATTACGAATTCCTATTGAGTCAATAGGTAACAATACTCAACGTATTTCAGCAATGATTGACGGACCACTCGCACGCATTGCCGAAGGAAATGATGCAGTGATGCTTGAGAACGATGCTTTCTATGAATTGGAAATTACTCCAAACGGCTTGTTAAGCGATAACATGCTGGTTCGGGGTGAACTTATTCTTTACACGGAGGAAGGTGGGGAATGGACCATTACAATCAATTTGAACGCTGGTGATAATGAAGAGACATTTCTAAGTGAGTTGCGGACACCAGGACGAGTTATTGGTGTAAGTGGGATTCTCATCGGTATTTATCTCATGCTTGGTTTGTTGAGCCGAAAACAAAGTAAACCGATACAGCAAGATGAAAACGTAGAATACATCCAACCGGTTCAAATTCAGCCTCCAACTCCAGTCGCTGCAGATCCGTGGGGCAGACCAATTGATACAATGAGTGAGCACGAGTCATTGGGAACGTTGGATATTGAGAAATTTCCATGAGTTCTTCTCATCGATGCCACATAACCATCGTTTGTTAACGCCCTCTGCTAACCTCACCGATAGGCAAACACCTTCCCATGTATCTGCCGCAAGTTCAACGGGTTGAACCAACCATGGTGCATGTTCAGTGTCGATATCAGTTTCATAAGCCCGCCACTTACATCCGTATTTGAAACCCGGTCGTAACAGTAAACGTTGTCGAGCCAGTTGCGAATAAAGTGTGTTTGAGTCAACATCTTCTGAAAGGAATGAAAACTCTTCTTGGCGTAAAAACCTCCCAGATAAATGAGGAATTCCAAATGCTGGAAGGGGCCAATTGTCTTCAATACCGATAAAATAACCTCCATTTGTAGCAACGGAATGAGCAAGACTTTGACCGAGTAATGTACGGGCAGATGCATCCAAATCTTGAACAATGATTTGGTCGCCAGTTGGATGCTCATGTGACAATTTGTAGACCGTTACATCCATCTCATCATCCATTACACAGAGTTCAGGAAGATGGCCATGCTCCAAAACGGCTACGACCCATTGTTGCAATTCATTCCAATCGATTGAATCATGAGTTCTTTGAACTCTGATTTGACTAAATCCCTTGTGCTTTTTCCATGACTCATGTCGCTGCCACCTCACGGCCCATGTTGCATTTGGAAGAGAAGGAAATCGTTCTTCAAGATGGCATGCTGGAACGACAAGTTCACCGCCGTTCCTCATCACGTCCATTACAATAACGTGAGACAAAACAGAACCATCTGAGGAAAGTTGGTCATCCAGCCAACCGGATTGTCCGGGCAGCGGTACATGACGGTACCAATGAGAAAACATCACCTCTTCTATTGTAAGAAGAATACCTCCATCTGCCGTGAGTTGGCCAAGGGCACTCTTCTGGTGGAGGCGCTGGGAAAGAGGAGAGGGAATATACCACAATCCATCCATAGCAACAGGACAGGGGTGTGGGCTTGATGGAGGTGCATTTGCGGATAATGAAGAACCGAGTGGGCGGACAGAACGAACCCTTGGCGTGTATGTCCTTTCCTTACGCGCCATGATTCTCCGACAAACCGCCACCATTTGATTTCGTCGCATGGAACCGATTGTCCTATGTGCTACAACGGTTTGAGCAAAAATAAGCGGGGTGATGACATGGTAGACGGTTTCTTGGGAACACTCACAACCGAACAACGCTCACTCCTTCATTTGCTTAATCAGCGGCTTCCGAGCGGTGGTTGGGAAGCGCCCGCAGTACTCACACAAGCTGGCATTTCCGCTGCAGTTCACGTACAACGAAAGCACATTCCTCGCACGCTTAAGCGGATGGAAAAGCAAGGCATGCTCAATGTTGAGCAGCGTCATATACCGGGCGGGAAACAGCGTAAACGCGTATACACATTGACCGAGGCGGGTACTCAATGTGCTGAACAATTGCGTGACGAATACTTGGATAAAACAGTGACTTACGACGGGAATCAGGTCGTACTTCGTTCTTTGTGGACCGCTTCAAAACCGATTCTCGAATTGCTTTCCCACCTTGATGAAGGGCTCAATTATTATGATGATGCGCTTGTTTCACCGGTCTCAAATCCAGAAGGTATGGCTTCAATCGATGCACAATACGGTGAGGAATTGGTCCGAAGAATGTTCGCAAGAGCCTGGGAGGATGGAAAAATTACACGCGATGAGCAATCCTTGCTCAATGAGGCCGTTGAATTCTTGGGCATGCATCCTGAACGAGCAAGAAGACTCTCAAACGAAGCAAGAAAGGGACTGAAAATTCCCCCTCCTGAAGAAGTATATTTTGATATGATCATGCAGGCACTTGATGATGGAGAAATCATGCAAGAAGAAGTAGCATTACTTGATACCTTCAGAATCGCATTTGGAATCGATTCAGTCACACATAATTCATTGTTGGAACGTGCTCGTAATATGCCGATTGTATCCGAGCATTTTCAAACCTATGCCGCAGCAGTAAAAACCGCATATAAGGACAAAATCATTACTATTGACGAGCATGCAATCCTGAAAACTTTACGAGCACAGTTGAATATTTCAGAAACTGAACATGACCAAATCATGGGGGATTTGACAGAGGAATAAACCGCAGGAGATGATAGAATGGGAATGACAGATGAAGAAGCGATACTCCACGATATACTATCGGATTTGAAGAAACATTTACGTTCAGAAGAACGCGCTAAAATTGTTCTGATTGGAGATGTTATGATGGATTGTTACATCCATGGATATGCCAACAACCTCAATTCTAGAGCACCTGTTCCTGTACTTAGAGAAACCTCGCGGGAAGAAGATGTCGGAGCTGCAGCTCACGTAGCAAGAGGATTGAAATCCATGGGAATGACAAGCCACCTTTTTGGCGTTGTCGGGGATGATTCTGCCGGGCTGAGCATCATTGAATCACTGGAAGCAGAGGGTGTATCAACAGACGGAATAGCGATTGTTGAGGACCGAATCACGACAGTGAAAACGAGAATGCTTGCATCGAGGGAATCCCTTATCCAGGAAGAACAACTGCTCCTTCGCTGGGATATTGAAGAAGATGCCCCCGTGCCTCTTGAAGCATCGGATGCACTGTATGAACAAGCAGTCACTGACCTTTCTGAAGCCGCTGCCCTCATCGTATCAGATTATGGTCAAGGTGTTGTCACTGACCAAGGTTCCGAACTTATTTTCAATAAAGCGAAGGATTTGAAAATACCAGTTATCGCAGACCCTAAACTTACTGGACTTCACCGAACTGAAGGGGTTGATTGGATATTGTTCCAGCACCAAGGGCTTGAATTGATGCGACGAAGAGTCGGGGCCGCAACGGGTGCTGAAGCAGCAGAGAAATTGATACAGCAGTACAACTGGAAGCATGTCGTCGTCCTATCCGGTGAAGCCGGTGTTACCATTTACTCGGCAGATGATGAAACAGTTCATGCCCCTTGCAGTCTTGTTGATTTGAGACAAATGATCGGGCTGATCGATGCTGCTGCTGTCGCCATCGCCTTCTCACTATCAAGAAATCTTGATGTCAAATCAACTGCACTTCTCGCTAACGCCGCTTGTGAATGTATTCTTGCCGCTGAACGAACCGACTCCTTTGTTTTGAGTCGGGATGATCTCATACACCGTATTGGTGAACAAGTATGGAACTTGCAAGTGTCAAAACGATGAGGTTTTACAATGAGCGCATGGCCATGGCCAACAACTGCTGATGTAGCTCTGCGCGCATATGCTGCGTCATACTCAAGTTTGCTCATTGAGGCTGCTTTAGGCGTACAATCGCTTCTTGCATCCCCCGAAGGTCAGCAAAAGGCACCGGGTTGCATTAGACATTATGGAGAGTGGCGAGTTCAGTGTCAACATTCACCAGAAGACCGAAGCATGCTTCTCGTAACTTGGCTGGAAGAAATTCTGTATCGTCACGAAGTTCACGATCAGTGGTTTTTGGAAGGCGCCATGAAAATAGAAGAAGTCAACGGGGCACTAACTGCTGTGGCCCAAGTCACATGGGTGGTTGCAGATGAAGTGGAACGAGAATTGGAAATTAAAGCTGTGACAACACACCTACTGGCTGTCGATGAAGTCCAAGCTGGTGTAACTGTCCCCTCGCCCGATCCAGATGTTCCGGAATTTCAAGGCCCAGGATGGTACTGTGATGTCGTGTTTGACATATGAGTGGGAATCCTAGGGTGGACGCTCGTTCAACGAGGCCAAATCCGCAAGCTTCCTCCATCCCGACACCCCACAGCACCCATGGCTCCAGGTAGGGCTGCTCCGTTCCCGGCCTGACCTAATCCCCCGGCTATTCAGTTCCCGTTTCCTTCCGGAGACGGTTCATGACACCCGAGTCATGTGGGGGCGAGACATCAACGTCCGCCTACGGGAACCTTGAAGCCGCTCTCGCCGCCCCTAGGCGTTCAGTCCACCATAACGACGCTTTGTGGTACAGGGTACGCCGAGCTCCCCACCTATCCCATCGGGCCCTGCTGCCCAGCCTATATGAAATCAGCGTCAAGCGCATTTACTCGGATTGAGCTTCTTCTTCGTACTTTGAAGGACAAGATGTTTTGATTGTAGTTGCGTCCAATACATAGGCATCATCTTCGTACAGAAGAACGCCCTCAGCATAGACGGTTCTGTTGTCTCCCAAACCGTTGGATACCGATGCATCTGCATACCTAATCTGAAGCGTGAATGATTCACCCTCAAGAGTGAACATCATCGTGTTGTTGTCAATACTTCCGTCCAGAACCTCTCCTCTTACCGCGACTTCTTCTCCAATATGAGGATCAGGGTCGGACATCAATTCATCCACAGTACGGGTTGGAACCGGTGCTTGAACGAGGAGGGTTGCAAGTAAACCAAGGGTGACAACGGCCCCGAGGACCATAATCCGGGTTCGCCTTGACCACATGCTTGCCCCACCCAATACTCCTTTAGAAACCCTGTCAAGGAGAATCCGCATCCTTTCCTACAGCATCAATTAGTGTTGAATAGCCATGGTCTCTGAGTTTACGGTGTAGACCGTTGACAACCGTTTTTGTCAACGATGGGCCCTCAAAAACAAAGCCGCTGTAGGCCTGTAAAAGCGTAGCTCCTGCATTGATTTTCTCCCACGCATCGTCTGCTGACATGATGCCGCCGACTCCAACAATCGGCCATTCACCATCGGTCAATCGGTTGACAATTCTGATCATCTCAGTTGAACGGTCAAACAATGGACGACCACTTAGGCCGCCTGTCTCTTCAAACACCTTGACTTCTTTGGAGTTTTTTCCTTGAGGTCGTACCAAGGTGGTGTTTGAAAGAACGATTCCTGATGCGCCGTTGGATCTTGAGGTATGGACAAAATGTTCGAGTTGCTCATCGGTTAAATCGGGTGCGACCTTAACAAGAATAGGTTTTCCAGAACCCTCAGTATCCAGCTCAGTGTTGACTTGATGGCAGGCATCAAGAATTTTTATGAGGCCTTCATCTTTCTGCAATTCACGGAGATTCGGTGTATTTGGAGATGACACATTAACAACAAAAACATCCGTAAATGGCCATAGTAATTTCATTGTTGTTGCGTAATCAGTGTGAGCATCTTCGAGTGGAGTCGCCTTTGATTTCCCTAAATTAACCCATAATGGGACGCTGGGTGATCCATATTTTTTGAAGTGCTTGAGAAGATTTTCAGAAATCTGTTGCGAACCTTGATTGTTAAATCCCATGCGATTCACAAGCGCTTGAGTCTTGTCTGCACGAAACATCCTTGGCTTTGTATTGCCATCCTGTTTGTGCTGAGTGACGCCGCCGATTTCAATGAATCCAAGACCTGTCGTCTCCCAACCACGAAGTGAAACCGCATTTTTATCCATGCCCGCTGCCAAACCAAAGGGGTGCTTGTATCGCTGACCAAATACCTCAACTTCAACACTTTTTCGAGGTTTGTATGCCATCTTGAGCATCGTTCGGGAAAGTGGATTGTTCGAAAGAAAGCGCAATAATTTGAGGCTTCTAAGATGAGCGCGTTCCGAGTCCTGAAGCCTCAACAGAGGACGTCCGAACCACCGATAGAGAACGCCCATGTGAGGGACTCGTGAAAGCCATCTTTGAAGACTTGCCTCGTTTTGGAACAAATCATGCGAATCACTGACCCTGCGTGGCCGGCTGTCCAAGAAGCAGCACGCATGATGTTACGGGAGGACGGAGATTCAATTCTTGCACCAAAAGACATTCATGATTCAATAAGCGAATTAATACTCAAAATGGGAGATGCTATGCCCAGTAGGAAAACATTCCCGGGCCTGGATTCCAGTAAAAACGATGAGATCATGTTTTTTATTGCTGGTAATTCAACACCTTCGTTTTATTGTGGTGCCAATCCACCGTCTATGAACACATTATGGTTACCGTTTGAGGGGACATCGATTTGGAACACACTGAAACAATCAATGTTCAATTTGCTTGATGCCGGATACCCTGGTTGCCTCGGATGCGGAGGTACTGGAGCCGAAGAAGATTGGGATGAAGGCGCAAGTAGAACACGGATGAATGTAGATATTACAGATTGAAAGCCATATGAAATGATACATTTCATGCATGCGAGAGCATCATTGAATTGTTAAAGGAGGGTTCAAGTATGGTCGTCGGTGGCCCCTTAACATATGTCTATTGTCATCATTGCCGAGAAACCCAGTGTTGCACAAGACCTTGCCAATGTTCTGGGAGTTGGGAAAAAAACGGACACACACTGGGAAAGTGAAGACATTATCATTACATGGGCAATAGGTCACCTGCTTCAACTCAAGTACATGGATGATTATGACGTTGCATTCAAAGACTGGCGCAAGACCATCGATCGTCTCCCCTATGTCCCTGAGACCTTTGAATACAAACCGATTGGAGGTCGCAGTAAAACCCAACTTTCCGCAATAATGAAGCTCATTAAGAACAAATCTGTTACAGAAATCGTCAATGCATGTGATGCCGCCCGAGAAGGAGAATTGATCTTCAGAACGATCGTCCAACATTCAAAGGTAAAGACTCCGGTCACCCGTATGTGGATGCAATCGATGACCTATGATGCAATGCATACGGCATTTGAAGAAAGGAAGCCTGGAGAAGATTACCAAGACCTCAGTGATGCAGCGTATTCCCGAAGTTATGCCGATTGGATTATCGGAATGAATGGGTCGAGGGTTGCAAACACGTACCTCCCACGAAAGAAAAGCGAAAAAGCCCCAAATTCCCTTGGACGTGTTCAAACCGCTACACTTGCCCTTATTGTTGACCATGAACTCAAGGTACTCTCACACATACCTCTGCCATTTTGGCAACTCAGTGGAACATTCACTGCAGGAGATGCAACATGGACTGGACGTTGGGAGCGTAAAGGACACAAAGATGACCCGTCTCAACCCGAAAAGAAAGCACACCGTATCGTGGAAGCATCTGAAAAGGCTGAGATTGAACAAGCTCTCTCATCGGGCGGTGCGATTCAAGCCTCGGAAAAAGATAGGGTAAAGAAAGAACAACCACCGTTGAATTTTGACTTAACGAACCTCCAAAAGCGGGCGAACGGACTGTGGTCATGGTCTGCCAAACGAACATTAGGTGTTGCCCAAGACCTGTATGATAAATTCAAACTAACAACCTATCCAAGAACCGATTCGAGATACCTTCCAGAGGATATGCATGAGACAGTTGCAAAAACGTTGGATAAACTATCAGTACAATCCGCATATTCATCCCATACCAAACGGCTCGCTAAGGACGGTTTGAAGAACGCAGGTAGAAATTTCAACAGTAGCAAAGTAAGTGACCACTACGCAATTATCCCCACCGGCCAAGAACCTTCAAATTCCTTATCTGCGGACCATATGAAACTGTATGATTTGATTGTTCGCAACTTCTTAGCGTCATGGCACCCACCCTCAGAGTGGAAGGTCACCAAACGGACCGCTGATGTATCAGGACATGTGTTTAACAAAGAAGTTGAAACCTTGGAAGTACCAGGGTGGAGAGCTGTGATTTCAAAGAAAAATAACGTACCAGAAGGATGGAATTCACTGCCTGCCAATCCATGTCCAGCCAACCTTGAATCTCATGAATTCACGGAGGAGAAATCAAAGCCGAAAAATCGTCTTAAAGAAGCCAGTCTCCTCCAATTAATGGAGCATGCAGGAAAGCAAATCGAAGACGATGAACTCGCTGATGCTATGAAAGAGAAGGGACTCGGAACGCCTGCAACTCGTGCGGACACCATCGAAAAGCTGATCGATAGAAATTACATTCGTCGCTCACGAAACGGAACCATTAGCGCTACATCACACGGAATCAGAATGATCGATGTATTACGACGAATACCTGTGGAGTGGATTACTTCTCCGGAACTTACTGGAGAAATGGAAGCTTCATTGATCTCTGTGCAACGAGGCCAAGAACCAATGACAAAATACATGGACAAAATTGTTGAGCGAACGCAAGAGATGGTTGAGAAAATTAGAGATCATGACCGCTCAACCTTGTATTCAGAAGATGAACCGCTCGGTGATTGTCCGTGTTGTGAGGGCAAGGTCTTTGAAAATACACTTGCATATCAATGCGAGAAAAATGAGGGCCGAAACAAAGGCTGCGCATTTGTATTTTGGAAAGACACTTCGGGAAGATGGTTTGACCGTACCACAGCCTCTAGATTGTTGGCGGAACGCAACCTAACCGACCTCCACGGATTTTTCAGCCAAAGTGGTGAAGGCTACGATACCACAGTTGAACTCCAAGATGATGGAAAAGTCACATCGAAAGGTAGCGGGGAATCTACATCAAGTTCCGATGATGCCGAGCTCTGTGCATGCCCGATATGCGATCACGGTACGATTCGTGTGACGAAATTCAACTATGCCTGTGACCATGATGAATGTTCATTCCGAGGGCTCCAGAAAGAAATGTGCAAACGTCCGATTTCAGAAGAGGAGGCGCGATCAATCTTTGCTAACGGTAAATCTGAACTTCTCGATGACTTTACGTCGAAAAGAAACCGGCCCTTCAGTGCATTTTTGGTATTACAAAAGAACCGTGTTGCATTTGATTTCCCACCACGAGGGGCTCCTGCTGATGCAAAGAAGTTCCCTGTTGAGCCAGGGGTTGTGGCGATTTGCCCCAAACATAAAGCAAACATCATAGAAACTGAAACCCATTACACAACAGAGGATTCAAGCACACCCTGCAAAATCCATATTCTCCGTTCGATGTCAAAGCGTGACATCACCCGAGAAGAAGCAAAGACCCTCGTGGAAACAAATGAAATCGGACCGTTTGATGATTTTATTTCAAAGAAAACAGGGAATCCTTTCACCGCAATTCTCTACTTGAAGAAAAATCAATCCGTTGCCTACAAATTCGCCAAGAAGTAGGCTAAACAACTGTTTCTCGTGGTAAGATTCAAGCGAGGGGCGCGGTGACAAATCCCCATGGAGGCCCACCAATTTGATGTTGTTATCATCGGTGCAGGCCCAATTGGTGGTAGAGCCGCCACCCTATTGGCGGGCGAAGGGCTTCAAGTCCTCATGCTTGAAGAGCACAGTGAAATCGGACGTCCATTCCAATGTGCAGGTTTGGTCACTCCCTCGGCAATGAACGCAGTTGGTGTTCATGAAACAGTGTTGGAAGAAGTTGATGGCGCTCTAATCCATGGACCCAGTGGCACCTTGGTTCCGGTGGGAACCGAAGGGACACTTCGGACCTATGTTGTCTGTCGAAAGAGATTTGACCAGGCAGTTGTTCAACAAGGAGTAGAAGCAGGAGCTCACCTATGGGTTAATTCAGTCCCCACAGAAGTAGAGGTTTTACCGTCCCATGTTCAATTAAAAGTGAAGCGAAATGGAACCCATCATGACATCAAAGCCAAACTTTTGATCGGAGCTGATGGAGCCCACAGCTGGACTCGCAGAACCTTCAAAATGGGCCATCCAAAAGAACTCATGATTGGTTTTCAAACCGAAGTCGTAGGCTACCAAGGAAGGTCCCGTTGGCTCGAAATGTACAGCGGTTCAGAAATCGCACCAGGGTTTTTTGCATGGGTCATTCCATCAGGATTCGGGACCCACCGAATCGGCGTGTGGTCAACTGCTAAGCATCTTGGCGGACGAAGTATTGAATCATGCTATGATGACCTTCTTCATCACCCTCTATGGAAAGACCGATTTGCCAACATCAAAGAGGTTGCGAGATATTGTGGTCCAGTTCCCTCTGGGATGGTAAAGAAAACTGTGAAAGACAGAGTCATGCTCTTGGGAGATGCAGCAGGTATGGCTAAACCAACAACAGGCGGGGGTATAGGTCCTGGTTTTCATCAAATCCAATCCGTGCTCAAACCTTTGACTGAGGCCATCAATTCTGACCAACTTTCACAACAGCATTTGAGGAGTATCACAAAGAAGTCATGGGATGCCATGAAAAAAGAACAAGACCGTGCGCGAGCACTTCGAAACCTGTTGGTCAGTGACTGTACGGACGATGCCTTAGACAAACACTTTGCAAATTTTTCTCATCCCGATACACTTCAATTGATCAATGAAATCGGAGATATTGAAAAGCCGGTCCCCCTTGGGATGGCGTTGCTCAAAAATGTTCCAGCATTTCGAAAACTCGCCCTCAAAGCAGGTGTTCGTTTGTTGTTGTCATGAGGTGCTCAAATGGCTAAACTGTTTGAGGAACAACGGATTCGCTATCCGCCATTTGAGGCAAACCGTTGGAAACCTGAAGCACTTCCAATTGCTGAGCAATCCACACTCCTGGGAGAGTTTGCTAACGAAGAAGAGGCCTTGATTGAATTGGGTTCTCAATGCCCTTCATTTACACTGGGAGAAGAAGACTCGTGGTTAATTCAACGCCGTTATCGTTTCGGTGATGAGCTTCTGGCAAGTCAGCCAAAAGGTGTATGGAAGGAGAGCAATAAGTTTCCTCGTATTGTTAACCGGCAACGCAGGGGCTGGTATCTCATTCCGAATCCCATTCACAACATACTTCGGAAATTCATCAATGGGGTTGTCATTGTTCTTCTACTAAGTTTAGCATATCTTGCAGTATCACCTGTCCTCATGTTTCTGAAAATTCCAGTATATGGACTGGAAAGCGTTCGTTGGGGTTTACTTGACTATCCCCTACTTGCAACGGTGGTTGTTCCTCTCATTTTTGCCCCATTGGTCATCCGTGTCTTTGCGAATCTCATTGAATTGCGGCGTCAAAATCTGTTCTTGCAACGAAATCTAAAAACACCTGAAATTGAATTTGTTGATGAAAGTGTTTCTAATCAATCTCTTAAGATCAATTTGATTTTCCCCGAATGGGATGAAAGTTGGAATCATGTAGATGTTACATGGAGAGTTGGTATCCTCCCGCCAGCTCGAGAATCCTTGCTTGACACATTTGGTCGAAACAAGGAGCGGCAACCTCCACCGGGACTTTCCACAGAACTCCCTCATCACTGGGAAGCAGGTTTGGATGACGGAACTGCCGGGGGAGAAGATGCCCCGATGGAACTTCAGGAAGTAAAGGGTGGATTGTATCTAAGACCAATGAGAATCATGGCTCAAGGTCAATTTCAGCGCTGGAAAGAAGGTGAAGTCACCGAACTGCAACCACCTGAACCATTTTGGCCAGGTACCGTAAGTAGCCCATTACTGCGCATTCATTGGGAATGTATTGTTCGAATCGATAGGGAAAAGGGTGGGGCATTGCTTTGGGTTCAACCTCTCAAAGTCGCCCACCATGCATCAACAGAACATGATTTACGAACGCTTCCAGTCCACGATGGACGCTCTGAATCTGATGTCATTGCATCAACACATTGATGGTCGGCACCTCCATCCTATTGCATGGACAAACACCGCTTATCCGCTGTTTTCTTTGTCACCATGATGCTCCTATCAGGTTGCCTGGCGGGTGTTGAACAAGAGGAAATTCCGGAGGAAGTCCTGCCAAGCACATATGAGCTCAAGGTAAGTTGGACACTTTCGCCAGACAGCATTACCATGGGAGAAGATGCGGTATTTTTGCTAAGTGTTGACCAAGTTGGTGAGGGTGAATTTGAGATTGTTCCCAACGTCCTTCTGCCGAGTTTTACTTCATTGAGTGAATTGGATTGGGAAAAACAAGATGGTGGGTACAAACTTTCTTTTCTAACTGAATATGTTGGCGATTACATCGTGCAGATATCGTTTACAAATACTGGATTCAATTCTATGGAACCCCAACTTGAGCCATTGGTTCATCTGCTTGAGGTGACCGAGCCTGTAGAATCTGCACCGATTATAACTGCCCCGGTGCAAATCACCCTTGAACAACCCAATATAATTTGGTTTGAGGGTTCAGTAACACATGACGACCCTACCACTTGCAAACTTGTCTATGAAACGAGTGATGGTACAAAAGGTTCACTTGGTCTATCCGCTGAATTCACATGGAAAACACTGATGGATTTTACCAATTCAGAGGAATTTGTCTCCATTACAACTGTCGCAACCTGCGGGAGATATACCGTACTGAGTGACACATTCGTAACCCAAGTGGTCATTGAAGGAGCGGGAGAAGACGAAGATGGGGATGGAATTCCAACCATCAATGACAACTGCCCCCAAGGCCTTGGAAAGGCTGACGGTTGGGTATCAAATGAAGCGACTGATGGGGACCGTGATGGGTGCAGAGATAGTGTGGAAGATGATGATGATGACAACGATGGAATCATTGATGCTCACGACCTTTGTCCAAAATCGTATGGATGGGTCAGTACACCAAGTGCAGACTATGATTACGATGGATGTCATGATGCTGATGAAGACCTTGATGATGACGGTGACGGTGTAGATGACGTTGATGATTTGTGTCCAATCGGTCGTAAAGGATGGAGTTCAAACGACTACAGCGACTGGGACGAAGATGGTTGTTCTGATTTGGACGAGGATGACAACGATGATAACGACGATTTTGACGATGATGTTGACCAATGTCCAAAGGGTTGGATCGGTTGGCAAGCGAACAATACATCAGATTGGGACCGCGACGGATGCAAGGATTCAACAGAAGATGAAGACGATGACAACGATGGAGTCAACGATGTCAATTCGACTGGAGCCGCATTGGATTTGTGTCCAGAAACCCCGCTCAATTCTACAAGTGTCAATGAGCATGGTTGCGCTGCAGTTCAGCGTGATACCGACCAGGATGGCATAAATGACGAATTGGACCAATGTGAAGGAACTCCAGCTGGACTTGTGGTCAATTCATTGGGTTGTGCTGACCTTGATGGAGACGGTGTTTTTGCTAATGTGGACATTTGCGCAGAATCACCAGACCGTTGGACGATTGACAACGTGGGTTGTGCCGTTGTACAACGCCCGGTTAATTGGACCAGCAGTTCATCGTTAAACGGCCCAATGCAAACTGTTCCAAACTTCTCATTCCCCACCTTATCGGGAACATACAATTTCCAAAATGAGTGGACTGGATATGATGTTTACATGTTCATGTTCAAGTATACGGACTCCAGTGGTAACTCCAATTACGCAACATGGGGTCAAAATCCAGGGAAATTTATTCGCAACCTCCCTGACAACACCCAGTTGTTTTATGGCTCATTTGATAATTCCTATCACAATGATGTTGTTCAACAACGCAATGCAGTACTCGCAGGCCTTACAACACAGGAAGAGCAAAAATGGGAACAGCGAATACATTACATCGACATTGATGCAAGCAACCTCGCCGGTGGAATAGGTTCAATGATCTCCTCATTTAACAACCCATTTTTCATGGGAATTGACCGTTTCCAACTTGCAAGGGAAACCGGTTCGCTCTACGCGTGGACCACCTCATCAAACGACCCTTTCCATCTCTCCCATGAACCAAATCAATGGGTAGCGGAATTCCCTACCAAGATTCGAGAACAAGACCCATCGGTTCATGCGATTGATATTTTGGATTTCCAGCGCCACTCCGGTGGATGGCAAGGTGGTTTCTCTTCGTTTTCAAACGCTGTATTCGATCTTCCCAACGACCTTTCATCCTACGATACACTTGAAGTGTACCATGAGCATGCATGTTTTGAGAGAAAAAACCGTTACCAAAATTCAGACCAGAGTTACGGTGGATGTCATGAATGGGATTACCTCGCTAATTTGTACATATGCGATGCAGACAACACGTCCATATGCAATACAGAAATTATGCGTTGGATTACCACCTATGGAAGGGAAGGGCAATGGTTGACCGATATTTCTCCGTACTTGTTTATGCTCAATGATGGAGAAGACCGCCGTTTCAAGTACGGTGGTGCAAACAAGGGGGACCTAACGGTCACTTTCCTATTTAGCAACTGGAACAGTGGAGAGCGTGCCATAAATGCCACATATGCATTCAGTGGTGGTCAATTTGACGGCACGTATAACAATGAATCACGCTATGTGAGACAGCTAAACTTCACAACGCCATCATGGGCTACGAAAGTTGAGATTGTCGCCACAATCACCGGGCATGGATTTGGAAAAGATAATGCGAATTGCGCAGAGTTCTGCGACCACCAACACTACTACACCATGGGTTCCAATCAAGTGTATGAATGGCATCCGATTGTGTACGATAACGAAGGATGTGAAAATGAAGTACGAAACGGTGTGGTTGCCAACCAATACGGTTCATGGCCATACGGAAGAGCGGGCTGGTGTGCTGGTCAAGATGTCAAACAATGGACCTATGACATTACTGATTGGGTCGACAACAGTACAAACAACAACAATCACCTCACATACAGAGGCTACTACAACGGACAAGAATACGTCCCCTCCGATGGAGTTGGGAATGGAGAGCGGAACATTAGAGCCGTGATTTATGTCGTTTATTATGGCCCTACAACGGCATCATAGATGCCGGAGGAGCCGCCATTTCCTGCGGGTTTTGGGCAATTGCTGGCGTTTCAAGTAATTCGTAGTCACTGTTTCTACGTTGAGGAATGAAACCTGCTCTACGAATCGAATCTTGCAATTCATGTTCAGATGCTCGTAACTTATCGGTACCTGAAGCGGATACAACATTTTCCTCCATCATTGTTGAACCAGCATCATCGGCACCACCTAGGAGTGCCATTTGTGCGATGGATAACCCCATGGTCGGCCAAGAAGCTTGTATGTGTTCAATTGTATCCAAATACAGTCTAGAAATCGCAACGTGACGGAGGTATTCCGATGATCCAGCCCCGAGCGTGTGCTTATTTTGGCCCCTGTTTCTTTTTCCAAAGGTATTGGTTTCCAATTGGACTGGCCATGCGATAAATGATGTGAATCCTTTCCCGTGCTGATGCAGTGATCGGTCGTGCAAGGTTCGTATTCGGTCCATGTGCTCAACACGTTGACTGAATGATTCCCCAAAACCAATAACATTGGTTGCACTTGTTGTCAAACCCAACGACTGTGCTTCTTCCATAACCCTTAACCAATTAGCTGGGTCCCCTTTTTTGGGAGAAATATCGGTCCGAATATCTTCAACCAACATCTCTGCGCCGCCTCCAGGGAGGCCGTGCATACCTGCAGATTTGAAGCGAGTTAGAACTTCAAGAGTCGTCAATCCTGATACTTCTGCAATCCCTTCAATTTCAATAGGGCTAAAACAATCCAAATCAATACTTGGATGTGTGCTTCGTAAATGACTGATAAGGTCGGTGTACCATTCAAACGGCAATGCTGGATTGACGCCACCCTGCATCAAAATTCGAACACCGTTAATGGATTCCAATTCATAAATTCGCTCGGAGATCTCATCAAAAGTTTGTGTGTAGGTTTCATCATGTCCAGGTGGCCGGTAAAATGAACAAAATTGACAATTGATGGTGCAGACATTCGTATAATTGATATTACGGTCAATGAGGTAGGTCACATTCCCTTCAGGATGCATGGCGATTCTTCGTCTATTGGCTGCCTTCATCAAGGCATGAAGAGGAGCATCTTCGTAAATTTTAGTCGCTTCTTCACGACTCAATCTTAATTCATCTGCACGTTCTCTCGTCCAATCTTGCTGACGCGAGAGAATCGTTTTCCAATCCATGGTATCACCTCACAGTGTTTGGTTACCGACAATTGATTGTATATCTTCTATTGTTTTAGGACAGGCATCTGTCAGAATAACAGGACCATCAGCAGTCACAAGAACGTCGTCCTCAATTCGAATACCAATGTTGGCATATTGCTCAGGACAATCGACATCAGGGCGCCATGCACCAAAATACAAACCAGGCTCAACGGTAAGGCACATTCCAGCCTCAAGAGTTCGTGGAGTGCCTCCTGGCTTGTAAACTCCAACATCATGGACATCAAGTCCAATCCAGTGGCTTGTGTTATGCATGTACCAACGGCGTAGCTCCCCGTTGTCTGGGTCAAGTGCATCCTCAACTGATTGGGAGATGATACCAAGTTCAATCAATCCTTCAGCAAGAACCCTACGTGCTTCATCATGTGGTTTCGTGTAGGAATTCCCAACTTTACATGCTGCAATGGCGGCTTCTTGGGATTTAAGTACAAGAGAATAGATTTCTTTTTGTGCATCTGTAAATGTACCAGAAATCGGCCATGAACGAGTGATATCACTGGCATAGCCACGATATTCTGCACCTGCATCAATGAGAATTACCTCTCCATCTTTGCACGCCTCATTGTTAACTGTATAATGAAGAATCGTTGCGTTTTCCCCGCAACCAACAATGGAAGGGTAAGCCCAACCTGAGGCACCTGCATAGGAGAAAAATCCCTCTATTATCGCTTGAAGTTGACATTCGTTAACACCGTTCTTACTGTGGCGCATGGCCAATTCATGAGCAAGACTTGAAACCTCACTTGCGTATTTCATCTGTTCAATCTCAGAGGCAGATTTCCTGAGTCTTAACTCTGCCAAAAACGGTGATGGGTCTTGGATTACTGTTGGACCTGTTCCAAAATGTTGCCGTGGCCTATCCCTGCGACGAACCGCTTCGTCGATGAGGGCATCTAAATGCAGGTTAACTCCACCTCGATGGAACACCCTGTTGGATGATGAAAACCAGTCAGCAAGACATTCTTCTAATTCCGAATTTGAATATGCTTCATCAACCGCATAATCAGAAAGTGCCCCCTCAACACCAGGTCGACGACCTTCCCAAATTTCTTTGAGCGTGTCTTTGGGTTGAACGAAAAGACATGTTTTCCATGTGCCCTCGTCATTGCGAATGACCAAAGAGCATTCAGGATCAAACCAGCCCGTGAGATAAATGATGTCGCTGGAAGTACGGTAGCGATAATGTACATCATTGGAATGAACGGCCTCATGGGGGGCTGCTATGATGAATATGTCCTCATTATTGAATTGTGATGTCAGTCGCTGTTGACGTTCTCTATACTCGTGGTTAGGAGTTGGAGATGGTTGAGGTGGCAAGCGGCCTACCGCATCAGCGAACATGGTTTAGCCACCTGCCGACGCTTCTTCAATCGTTGCATCATCGTCGTTGTCTTCAATTGGTTCTTCGTGGTGAATGGATGGATTCGTTGCAGACCATTTTGGCAGAGCAGAACTCGGTTTACGATTAACCCAGGATACAAGGCATGCAATTATGACCGCTAGAATCACAAAGCCGGTGATTGGAAGAGCCATGTTGTGATCTCCCGAAACTGATTCTGAGCCACCAGTAATAACCAAGGTAATCAAGGTTGAATTCGTTGCACCATCATCATCAAAAACAATCAATTCAACAGAAAATGTACCAGTTGATGAGAAATCAGTTGGTACAAGCATATCAACTCCACGAATTGATGTTGTTTCGTCGATAATCCAGAGATAAGCAATGGGTTCATTATCGGAACTTTGCGTACCATCAATCGTCCAATTAGCGCCCTGTTTCATGCGAATTTCTTGGTCATAAACAGTCGTTAGACCGTCAACAGTTACAATGGCTTTTGGAAGTTCGTTCATCACTGTAAAATTTGTGATCGTAGTGTTTGTATGTCCGGCTTCATCACGAAGTGTCAATTCAAGAGAATACACGCCGGACTGTGATAGATTGAATACCAAGTGGCCCGAGTTCACGATTTCTCCATCAAGTGGGGCGCGGACTGAACCGTTTGGAAGCGTTAAGGACCAAGTTTCTGAGACTGACGAACCAGCATACCCGTCAATTCCTTCAGAGAATACTGAAATCAATTGTCTTTCATACGCATTCGCTTCCATATTGATTCTTACTTGAGGCGGCGTATTGTCGTGAATAAACATCATGGTGATCGAATCAGAAGTTCTCAATAGACTGTCTTGAGCAGAAATTGAAAATTTCCATATCCCTTCTTGACCGCCTACTAAAGAGGAATTAAGGGAAACAGAAATCACACCCGATTCTCTTTGGGAATTCAGAGTCATTGTCACAGAATCTTCAACACAGATACCGAACGGTGCTTGACAGACATCGGCTTTCAATACAGAATCATTTGATGCCCCTTCTGGATTAATTATCCTAAATTCAACTGTTGTATTGTCTAAAACTTGTAATGAATATTCGTGAAGTTGCTGATTTGAATGATGTTGAGCTTCTGTAGAATCTTGATTTGATACATTCTCATTTAATTCTTCAGTGTTGATGAAATCAAAAGTAGCGTGGTGGAGGACCGGTACATGATTCTCCTCACCGAGAAAAACAAAGAATGAATGCAAATCAACACGGTTTGGATTTGTGTTAGAAGGCACATGAATTTCAACGACACACGTACAATCATAAGTTGATGCGTCAAACGAAAGATTCCACTTGAAACCATTGGGTTGAGGGATTACAGCTGTCAAATAATCTCCTTGCTCAAGGGGCGTGGTTGTATCTGCCAAATCAAAAAGATACCAAGAAGCATTACGCAGGGGATGGTGTGACATACCCGACATGGAGACAGTACCTGCAGTGGTCATGCCTTGTTCTTGATCAAATTCAAACGATGAATGCACTGAATCGTTATTGCTATGGTGAGCGGTACTTGATGGGAGCAATGCAAAGCAAAGGATAGCAACGATAAACGCGCAAATTGATGTTGTTTCGCTACCGTCGCCTGCTTGGTTCATGCATCCCCCTTACCATGATGTTCAGTCAGTAAAGGGATCACACAATTCGCCTTGTCCAGGATAAGAAACTGGATTTCTTGGATTTGTATCCCACTTGTACTCGCAATAATTGACGTGGCCGTCCCCATCGGTGTCGACCATACGGTCAGAACCATCAAATGGATCGAACTGGAAGTGATATTCCCATCCAGTTGCCATACCGTCATCATCGTGATCTTGGTAGTACACTTCTGGTCCATCGTTCCAATCATCACCGTCTGTATCGTTGGTGATTGGGTTTGTACCGTTTTCAAGCTCCTCAAAGTTTGTGTAATTTTCAAGGTTATCGTAGAATCGCTGTCCATCGGGTGAATCCGGATCAATGTTACATTCCGAATTCGTTGTATCATTGTATCCAGGGCAATACCGCTTGATGAGCCCAGAGCGGTTTAATCCATCATTGTCTGGGTCTTCGAGACCGTCGTCAATACCGTCCAAATCACTGTCAGGCATTGATGGGTCCATGACTCCACGTGCTCCGTAAGCACCAATTGTGGCGTTATCTACGAGGCCGAGTTCAAGGGCTTGTTGCGAGTAGTAAACCTCCCAGCCATCGGGCAACATATCGCCATCAGAATCATCATCAACAGGATTTGTATTCCATCGGTCTGGCGCTTCTTGAGCGTTAGCAAGCGTATCATTATCGATGTCAAAGGTGTCGTCCTTCAACGAATCGAGTGAGGGGTCAAGAGCCCAACGACCATTGCAACCGTCACACAAGGAGTTTCCAGGCATTTGGAATCCTGTAATGTTCATTTCACTCACTTGGAATTTCGGTTCTAGAGCAAAGCCTCCCAACCAATTTTGCCAGACATACCCACCTGGTTGCATAACACAATTGCTTCCTTGCGATGTGTCATCACAACCGGGGCGTGTCCAGGTTGAAGTAGCAACCCACAAACTGTGACTGTTGGTATTGTCCTCAGCTGATTTCACCTGCATTTCCCAACCATCCAACATGCCGTCAGCATCTGTATCGTTGAGCAATGGGTTGGTTGGATTCTGGAACGGCCGAGGCACAAAGAGAACTTCATGGCCGTCAACTAGACCGTCGTTGTCTGTATCAGAATTGTTCGCATGTGTGAGGAAATTATCTTCACCTGCCACGACTTCTTCACCATCCTCGAGTCCGTCGTTATCCGTATCAAACATGCACGGGCTTGTTGAATATGATTCTCCTTCCCACATGAAATTATTACCTGCCTCTTGCATGTCACTGAGACCGTCAGAATCAGTATCAGGGTTGGATGCATTTGAGCCTCCAGAATTACATACAGAGGAAAATTCGTCAAAGTCACTCAATCCATCTGCGTCGGTATCGTAAAGGCCTGGGTCTGATGTAACCCATGTCGGTTGTACGCCTCGGTTGACGACAAGAATTTCCCATCCCATGACTTCGATTCCATCAAGAAGTCCATCCGCATCTGTATCAGAGTTTAGTGGATCCGTACTTCGTCCATCAATAATGCCGTCATTATCACGGTCATTTGCTTGATATTCCATCAAGTTAGTAAAGCGCTCTTCGGCTTCTACGATGGAAATCCATGTGAACAAACGTGAATCAATCGATTGACCAACTGCAACGTTAATTGTATTTACATAACCAGTAACTGGGGCCTCAAGTTTCATAATTTGTTGGTTTCCACCACCAAGGGTGACTCGTGCAGTAGCAACGGTTTGATTGGCTAGAACCGCCTCATCAAGTTCAACAAGAATTGAGTGCACAACTGCAGTATTTTCTAGAGTGCTGAACACAACGTTGCCATCTTGGTCAACATCGTATCCATCACGATCAGGGTCATCGTCCCGATTGCCACCATCTCTTGGATTTAGACCGTTTGATGCTTCCCAACCATCGGGCATACCGTCAAGGTCAGTATCAATTCGCCACGGTGAAGTAAAGTTTGTAGGGCCAAAAATTTGTGCCACTTGATATTCCTCAACGTTGTTCATACCATCCTCGTCCCAGTCGCTATAACCATCAGAGGCGTTAGCAGGATCAAGAACAGATGCAGAATTTGGAGCACCCATAGTCGCATCAGAATAACAGAATTCAAAACCATCGGGCATACCATCTCCATCGGTATCCCAATCTGAAGGACCGTTCAACAATCCATCTCCGTCCATGTCCAAAAGGAACCAACTGGGTTCTTTACCGTAAAATGGACCAACGTGGTTGATGGCGACTTCAAGCCCGACATTGCAGTTTTCGCCAAGGTCAGTGAACATCTGCATGGCCCCATTTGCGACTTCTATGATGTCATCAATGAGGTCCATATCCGAGTCACGAGCTGTTGGGTTTGTCCCGTATGATTCCTCTTCAAAATTAGCAAGACCATCGTTATCGCTGTCAAGGACCATATCACATGAGTAACGACCGTTTGATGCAAGATCATCCCAATTGGACAATCCGTTTTCTCCAGTGAAACG